>PMKG01000277.1 GCA_003157675.1 Acidobacteriota bacterium | reverse complement strand
CCGATCATGATGACCACGATGGCCGCCGCCCTGGGCGCGGTGCCGATCGCGGTGGGATACGGAGCGGGCGGAGAGGCCCGGCGCCCGCTCGGCCTGGTGGTCGTCGGCGGGTTGATGTTCTCGCAGATCGTGACGCTGTATCTCACGCCGGTCTTCTTCACCTACATGGCGCAGCTCCAGACGTGGCTGAAGCGCGGTCGGACGGTTCCCCAGGCGCTGCCGACCCTGGTGGGCGAGTAGGCAGGCCAGGCGGCCCGTCGTGCGCCGCCGCCGATCAGGCCTGGCGGCGCAGGCCGAGGGCCACGAGCAGCCAGGCCACCGCGAGAAACGCGAAGGCGACAAACAGCGGGACGACGCACTCGGAGAGCCCCAGCAGCGCGAGCCCCACGTTGTGCGCGTTCCATGCGGGAGTGGCGCCGGCCCCCTTCAACACCGTCGCCAGCCCGCCCGAGAAACTGCAGATCGACGCGAAAATGGCGGCCAGCGTCAGCGGCCGCAGCAGCATCAGCTTGCGCTCGGTGGGCCGAACCGCGTACGCGATGGCCATTCCGAGCACGCCGACGCCGCTCACGAGAATGGCGAATCCCATCCAGTAAATGCTGATGACGGGCACGGGGCACCTCCATAGTGTCTAATGCGTACAACGCACGGCGGCACCGCTCGTGACGCCTGTCACGCCCGCGCCCGCGGGGCGTTCTTACGGACATGGACCGGGAGACCGAGCTCGCTCTCGTCGACGGGCTTCGGCGACGGGACGCCGCCGCGTTCGACGTGGTGTACGACGCGTACCGGTCCAGGCTGTTCAACTTCCTCCTGAGATGCTGTCGCCGGCGCGAGCTGGCCGAGGACCTGCTCGAGGAAACCTGGCTGCGCGTCGCGACCAGCGCGTCGGGATTGCGCCCCGACACGCGCCTCGCGCCCTGGCTGTTCACCGTCGCGCGCAACCTGTATTGGAGCTACTGCCGGTCGCGTATGGTGGAGGACCGATTCGAGGCCGCCCTGCCAAGCCCCTGGCCAGTGGCGGCGCCACGACCATCGCCGTTCGAGGAGGCGGCCGCCGGCGAGCTGGAACGGCGGGTCGAGCGAGCCCTCGCCTTGCTGCCATCCCGCACCCGCGAGGTGCTGGTGCTCGTCGGCATCCAAGGGCTGACGCCGGCCGAGGCCGCCGTCGTATGCGGCATCACGCCCGAGGCGATGCGCCAGCGCCTCGCGCGGGCCAGGAGCCTGCTGTCGGAGATGATCGGCGCGTCGGTCCGCGACGACGCGCCTGAGAAGAAGGGGGCCACGCCGTGATGGAACGGGACGGAGGAGACCGGGCCATGCTGACGCTGAACCGGCTGCCGGCGCTCGACGTGGACCGCGGGCGCGCCGACCGGATCCGCGACCGGTGTCACCGTGCGCTCGAGCGGCCGGCGCCAGGGCCGACGGCGCCGTTCGGTTCGCGTCTCGTCGAGTCCGCCCTGGTTGTCGGCGTCAGCGGCATCTACCTCGCTGACGTGGTCAGGCGGGCGCTGGCAATCTTCCGGCCCTGATGTAATCGTGGTGGGGCGCGTGGCCCGGTCAGTCCACCCAGATGTCCGAGAGCGTCAGTTCGACCTCGCCGAACGGCTCGGCGCGGACTGTCTCCTGGCCTTCGTGCGAGGACACGATGACCCAACGGCCGGCCTCGAGGCGCAGGACTTCGAGCGTGCGGGCGACCGGGTCCACCAGCCAGGCGTGGAGCACTCCCTCGCGCGCGTAAACAGCGAGCTTTCTGGTACGATCGAGCGAGGCCGTCGAGGGCGAGATGATTTCGCACACCCAGTCGGGCGCAAGGCCGAAGTAAGCCGTTTCGGGCGGCGAGGGCATGCGGGTCCGGCGCCAGCCGGCGAAATCGGGAACGACCACGTCAGCCGCGAGGTGTATCTCGGGTTCGGGCAGAATCCACCAGCCGCCGGGACCGCCTCGGCCGAAATGAAATGGCGTCGCAATCAACGCCCCGATGGCCACCTCGGCCACGGCGTGACGCGGTGCCGGGCGAGGCGAGGCGTGCAGCTCGCCGTCGACAATCTCGGCCACCACGTTCTCGGGAAGCTCGAGCAGATCCTCGTACGTCGCCGGGCGATCGAACGGCGGAACGCGTGCCACGGCTCGCATTGTACATCGTCGTCCGTGCACGCCGCGTGCCGGCCGGGCCGCAATGGAACTCGCTGGAATCTCCTCGGGCCGAGCGGCTGTCCTGATACCGGATCGCCAAGGCTGCCAGACGGTTGGGAGATCCGCGAACCGTGTTGAGGAGATCCCGGCCTGGCCGGCTGCGCCGTGTCGGGGGACGTAAGAGCGCGGGGCCGGTTCGCGCTTGCGTTCCTTCCCTGCGGCGCAACAATACGCCCTGTGTCACGGAGCCGCGGCGGCTGGCGCCGCTGCCCCTCGACCTTGCTCGGGGTGGCCCTGAGCGCGTCGAAGGGCCGCGAACCCCGGTCGCCAGCGTCTGAGAACGGGCGGTATCTTCACCGGCCTGCACCCACACGCACTCGGAGCCGGCTAATGCTACAGACGAGCGCCTTTCGGCGCTGGGCCAGCGCCGACAGGTCCGCCGCGGTGCCCTGCAGCGCGTCGATCACCATGTCCGGAGCCATGACCGCCATCGCTCCTCCGGCGGAAGAGGAATCGCGATACCTGTCGATGGCCGCGAGGAGTCAAGCGCGATCCGGCGTGAATTCCTGTCCACCGCTCGCATCCGCGACGAATTTTAAGGCCGCGAGATCGCCTGCTCCCAGATGGTCGATGACCTGCCTGGCGAATTCGCGCGTGTGCGCGGTCACATAGGCGACACCGACCGTAATCGGCGTTGCGTCGTCCACCACCACCACGAAGATCCGCTGTTCGCTCGCCCTGCTGGTGTCGCGCACGTCGGGTGTCACGTCGCGCACCCAGCGGGTGGCAGGTCGCGGGGGTCGGGGCCGTCCACGGCCGTGACCGTCATCAACTCCTGGGGATGCCCGTCTTCGAGGACCGTGAAGTCGCTGCGGGTGAGTCCTCGGACCGGACGGCCCTCGCGGTCCAACACCGACACGTCCAACACAACGGCTTCGACACCGGCGCGGGACCTGGGTGGTGGCTGGGGATACTGGCGCTCCGAGGGGAGGGCGGCCAGGCACAGCGTGGAAGCAGCGGCGAGGGTCGCCAATTGCTTCATGAGCCATCGCTGAGAGTGATGCCGAGAAGCCATCTCAACGTCCGATGATACGACGACGCGGCGAGAATGACGCTCGAAGCCGAACTGGCAATCCTCCAGAGCGCCGAATTCTCGGCGGACGTCACGTGGCGGCGCGGGGGATTCGCCGTGATCGCGGGCGCCAAGCCGTGACAGACCTGTGATCAAGCTGAACCATTATTGGACACTCTTCTTTTCTCCGCCGGTGACGCCGATCGGGCAATCGTTGGCCAAAACGAGTGTTCCCAATGAATTACACCGACAGGCCGCCCATGGTTCGAACCTTGCTATAGCGGGCTGAGTGCCTCCCCCCGTCGTTCCTTGCCCGGGCACCGCGCCAATGCGCGGGTTCTCCATTCCCCCGCGCGCGCTGGTGTTCTCCATCGTCGCCACCGGAGCGGCGTGCGGCCTCGAACTGGTCCGTTGGCCGCAGCAACCGGGCCGGGTCGTCTGGATGGCCGTCCTCACGCTGGCGGCGACGCTGGCCTCCTCCCTCGCTCCACGGAATCCCGGCGCGGCAGGCCGCGCGCCGATGCCGCTGTCGTTTGTCGTCGCGTTTGCCTCGCTGTTCCTCGTCGGACCGGAGGCGATGGCATTCATCGCCACGACCGCGGCGGGCGCCTGCGGACTCTCCGCTTCGCCTCGAGCCCTGCTGTCGTTTCGCGGACTCCTGCACATCGCGACCGTGGCCGTGGCGGCCGAGGCCGCGGGCTTCGCCCATTCGGCGCTCGGCGGGACGACTGGGCCATTCCAGTGGCCGGGTCAGGCAGTTCCGATTTCGGCGGCTGTCGCGGCGTATTACGTCGTCACGAGCGGGTCGGCCGGCCTCATCGCCCCGCTCCTGACGCGAACGCCGATCGACCGCAAGTGGCCGGCGCACGCGCTAGGCGGCAGTTCCAGCTACGTCATCGGGGCCGCCGTCGCCGTCGCCGTGGTCGCCGTCATCAGCAATCGCGCGTGGGGCAGCTTGTGGGTAGCGGCGCTTCCGCTGTGCCTCGCATGCTGGGAGTACGGGGCCTACCTGAGGCGCGCCGACGACGAGGATCGCCGTCACGACGTCATCGCGTGCCTTGATCAAGGCGTCGCCTTCGTGGACGGCGCCGGCCGGATCGTCCGCTGCAACGACGCCCTTGTGCGCCTGCTCGGCTCCCGGCCGGAACGGGCGCTGGTCCGGTCGATCGCCGACTCAATCCCCACCTTGAGTCGGGCCGAGCTCCACGAGGCGGTCGTCGACGCGTCGAGACATCGCCACGTCAGCGTCGTGCGGGACCTGGTCCTGACCTCCCCGGCGGGAGACCGCGTTCTCCAGGTCGACATCCTGCCCGACGGCTCGGGCGTCATGCTCCTGTGGCACGACGTTACGGAGCGGGCGGCACTCCGCCGCGACGCGGAGCGCCTCGCGCTCGCCGCCGAGGGCGCCAACGACGGGCTGTGGTCGTGGGACCTCCGCACCCATGGGTTCTACGTGTCCGCGCGTTGGCGGGCCATCGTCGGCCTGCCCCCACGCTCCGGCGCGGGGAGCCGGGAGGACTGGCTCGGTCGCGTCCATCCTGACGACGTCGTATCGCTCAAGGAAGCGCTCGACGCGCATCTGGCGGGACGGACGGAGCACTTCGAGCACGAGCACCGGCTCCGCCACGAGGACGGCACCTACCGCTGGTGCCTGTGCCGCGGCCAGGCCGCGCGAGGCGCGAACCAGCGGGCGGAAAACCTCGCCGGGTCGCTGACCGACATCACCGAGCGGGCGGCCGCGCAGGAGAAGACCCGTGACTCAGCGTTCCGCGACCCGCTGACGGGGCTCGGCAACAGGAACGTGTTCGTGCAGGAGGTCGGGAAGCGGCTGGCCCTGTTTACCGAGTGCCACAGCGCCCTGTTCGCGGTGCTGTACCTCGACCTGGACCGGTTCAAGGTCGTCAACGACAGCCTCGGGCACCTCGTGGGCGACGAGTTGCTCATCGCGGTGTCGCGCCGGCTCGAGCGGTGCCTGCGGCCGTCCGACTCGATCGCGCGGCTCGGAGGGGACGAGTTCGCCATCCTGCTCGGCGGGCTCCACGACGACACGCAGGCCAACGTCGTCGCGTTCCGGATCCAGGAGGCCCTGAGCACCTCGTTCTCCGTCGGGGGCCGGGAAGTGTTCACGTCGGCCAGCATCGGCATCGCGTGCGGACGGCCCGAATACACCAATCCGGAAGAGATCATGCGGGACGCGGACACGGCGATGTACCACGCCAAGTCGCAGGGCAAGGCGCGGCACGAGCTGTTCGACGCCGACATGCACGCGCGCTCCCTCGACCGGCTGGGCCTGGAGAACGATCTGCGGCACGCCGTCAAGAACCAGGCGCTCGAGGTGCATTACCAGCCGATCGTGCTGCTGGCCACGGCCCGGTGCGCCGGGTTCGAGGCGCTCGTTCGATGGTCCCGGAACGGCAAAATGGTCTCGCCGGCCGACTTCGTCCCGATCGCGGAAGAGCTGGGGCTCATCGACGAGCTCGGCTCGTTCGTGCTCCGCGAATCCTGCGTCCAGTTCGTGGAGTGGCGGCGCCGTCATCCCTCCGTCGGACTCGATTACATCACCGTCAACGTGTCCGCCCGGCAGCTCCTGCAGCAGGACTTCGTGCGCCTCGTGGAGCAGACGGTCGAGGAAACCGGAATCACGCCTGGGGACCTGCGTCTCGAGATCACCGAGACCGCCTTGATGGGCAGCCCGCGCGACGTGGCGGCCGTGCTGCACGACCTGCGCGACTTCGGCGTGAGGATCTACCTCGATGACTTCGGCACTGGTTACTCGTCGCTGAGCCACCTGCACAGCCTCCCGGTCGACGCGCTCAAGATCGACCGGTCGTTCGTGCGCAGCCTCCTGCTCACCGACCGCCCGGCCATCGTCGAGAGCATCATGGCGCTGGCCCGCACGCTGAACACCGGCGTCGTGGCGGAGGGCGTCGAAAGCGAACCGGAGGCGCTCGAGCTCGAACGCCTCGGATGCCGGTACGCTCAGGGGTTCTTCTTCTCGCGCCCGCTGCCGGCCTCGTCGGTCGAACAACTGCTCCTCAAGAACAAGCCGCTCGGGAAGTGGGCGGCCCCGGCGTCGGACGAGGCGGCCCAGCCGCCGCCTCTCGCGCTGGCGGTGTGACGCAGCCGACAGCCGAACGCCGTGCTACTTCTTCAGAAACTTGTCGTACCACCCCACCCACTTCTCGAGCCGGTAGCGGACGTAGCTCGGGGTCGTGAGGCCGTGGTGCTGGCCCGGATAGATGATGAGCTGCGTCTCGACGGCGTTCAGGCTCTTCAGCGCCTGGTTCCGACACATACCAGAGGCAGAAACGATGCGGAGAACATCCTTCAGGATGCCGGTGCTCGTCATCGTCGCGCTACGGTTCACGCTGTCGGCCGCGTCGTCTGCGTCCGCGCAGAAGAAGTCATCGGTCGATGTCGGTGTGTCGTGGGCCTTGCTGGCGGAAAGCGGCATCGCACTGCCGGTCGGCTGGGTCGCGGCGGTTGCCGGCCACATCACCGACCGCCTGGCGATCGTCGGCGAGGTCGGCGGAAACTACACGACCGTGAGCGAGTCCGGCGTTGATGTCGGGTTGTCATTCAATGCGCTGACCGTTCAGCTGGGCGGGGGCGTCGATTTCCAGGTCAGCCCCAGGATGGCCGTTCGGCTCCAGGCGGATCTTCGGTGGATGACGCTGCAAGCCATCGGGTCCGGGTGGCAGTAGCGCCTGGCCAGAGGTGTGGTCTTCAGGCTCGGTGGGCGATAGCTGACTTGCGCCCGGGACAGCGTCGTTCGTTATTCGTCCCGCAGGGCCTGGCTGGGTTCGATCGCCATCGCGCGGAGCGCGGGCACAAGTACGGCGAGCGCGGCGGCCGCGAGCAGCACGAGCGTCGCGACGGCCGCCGTCATCGGGTCGTGCGCGTCGAGGCCGAACAGCAGGCTCCGGACGAGCCGCGCGGCGCCAATCGCCGCCCCGAGGCCGATGGCCGCCCCCACTCCGACCATCACGACCGCCTCCCGTGCCACGAGCCAGAGCACGCTCCGCCGGCCGGCGCCGAGCGCCAGGCGAATCCCGATTTCGCGGGTCCGACGGGCGGCAAGGTAGGCGAGCACGCCGTAGAGGCCGATGGCCGCCAGCAGAAGCGCGAGGCCGCCGAACAGGTTGGCGAGCGTGGCCACCAGCCGGTCCTGGATGATGTCGCTATCGATCTGCTCCTCGCCCGTCTTCAGATCTCGCAACGGCACGGCCACATCGATGCCGGCGAGCACCGACCGAATCGACTGGGAGAGGCCGGCCACTTCTCCGTGCGTCCTGATCGCGAGCCTCAGCGACGAGGTGACTCCCCGCCAGACCGGAAGGTAGATCATCGGCTCGGGCTTCTCCCTCAGGCCGAAGTACCGCACGTCCTTGACGACGCCGACGATTTCGTAGGCGCGGGCCGCGTCGTACGTCTCGCTCACAGAGAAGCGGCGGCCGAGCGGGCTCCCGCCGCCGAGGTATTTCCGAGCGAAGCTGTCGTTGACGACCGCGCGCAGCGGGCCCGGCAGTTCCGGCTCGGGATCGCGCGAGATCCGTTCCCGCGGGTTGGGAACGACCGAGGGACTGTCCTCCGGCAGGAATTCGCGGCCGAGCAGCACCGGGATGCCCATGGTCTCGAAGAATCGCGGGCCCACGGCGTTCATGTCGACCGCCCGCTCCTCGCCCTTCTGCCACTGGTAGCCATCGATGGCGACGTCGTCGTTCCATCGCCTGCCCTCGAGCGGCGTGATGACCGCGAGGCTGGCAGACTTCACGCCCGGCACGCGCTCGACACCCTCGCGCAATCGTTCGAGGAAGTCGTGCAGGCGCTGCGCCTTGTAGCCGTTGTTCCCGGGATCGGCAAAGGCGATGACGAGGCGATCGCGCCGGAACCCAGGATCGAGACCCTCGAGATTCGCCAGGCTGCGCGCGAAGAGCGCCGCGCCGATGACGAGCAGCAGCGACAGCGCGACCTGGCTGACGACCAGCAGACGCCGCAGGAGAGCACGTGATGAGCCGGCCGCGCCGGCCGTGTCGGTCTTGAGCGCCGGAACGAGCACGAACCGCGACGCCTGGATGGCCGGGGCGAGGCCGGCGAGGACCCCGGTCGCCATCGAGATCGCGGCGGTGAAGGCCAGCACGGCGAGGTCCGGGGAGACGTCGATGTCGACGTGCCCGCCACCCGCGTGCGGAACGAACCGGGCGAGCAGGGCCGCGCCGCCGAACCAGGCGAGGAAGATGCCGCCCGCGCCGCCGGCCAGAGACATCACCAGGCTCTCGGTCAGAAGCTGCGACGCGATGCGGCCGCGACCGGCGCCCATCGCCATGCGAATCGCCAGTTCCCGTCCACGCCCGGCGCCGCGCGCCAGCAGGACGTTGGCGACGTTGGCGCAGGCGATGAGGAGGACCAGGCCGACCATGGCCATCAGCACCAGCAGCGGCTTCTCGAGGACCTTGCGCGAATAGGTGTAGCCGCTCGCGCCCGGCAGCAACCCGACGGTCATGCCTTTGCCGGGCTGTTCCATTCGTGGGTTCTCACGCCGCTCGGCGTCTTCCTGCGCGCGCCCGATGTTGGTGAGGCGCGTCTCGAGAGACGGGATGTTCACGCCGGCCGGTACGCGCCCGATGACGTGGATCCACCAGTAGTGGCGCGTGTTCCAGATTCCCGGCGGCACACGGCCCACCTCGGAGTGCATGGTCAGCGGCACGTAGAGGCCGGTCGACGTCGTGGGGTCCGTTCCCCTGAACCCCCGACGCGCCACGCCGATGATCGTGAGCGGATAGCCGTTGACCCGGATCGTCCGGCCCACGACCCACGGGTCGCTCGCGAAGCGCGCGCGCCAGTAGTCGTAGCCGAGCACGGCGTAGGGCGAGGCGCCCAGTTGCCGGTCCTCGGCGGCGTTGAACACGCGGCCCACCTCGGGCGTGACGCCCATCACGGTGAAGTAGTTGCCCGAGACGAACTGGTTCGGCGCCAGCTCGGCCGCTTCCGCGGAGGCGCCCGACGCCTGCACGCCGATGGACTGCGCGCCCGCGGCGCCCGCGAGAGGAATCGCGGTGCCATCCCGGAAGGCCAGGTAGTCGGGATAGTTCCACGAGAGGCGGGGCTCGGAGGGGTTCGACACCACGAATCGCAGCTCCTGCGGCGATGGAACGGGCAGCGTCCGCAGGAGCAGCGTGTTGATCATCGAGAAGATGGCGGTGTTGGCGCCGAT
>PMKG01000170.1 GCA_003157675.1 Acidobacteriota bacterium | reverse complement strand
TGCGGCGACGTGATGAAGCTGCAGGTCAAGGTGAACCCGGAGACCGGCGTGATCGACGACGCGAAGTTCAAGACGTTCGGCTGCGGGTCGGCCATTGCCAGCTCGAGCCTGGCCACCGAGTGGCTGAAGGGGAAGACGCTCGACCAGGCGCTCGAGATCAAGAACGTGGACATCGTGAACGAACTGAGCCTGCCGCCGGTCAAGATCCATTGCTCCGTGCTGGCCGAAGACGCGATCCGCGCCGCCATCGCCGACTATAAACGCAAGCAGGGCAACGGGAAGTAGGAAGTGCGAAGTACGAAGTAGGCTATAGGCAGTGGGCAACGTGGGGGCCCGAACGCCGAAAGTCGAACGCCGGTATAGAGGGTGTCATGGCTATCCAGGTCACAGAAACCGCGGCGAAGCGCATCAGAATGCTGATGGACAAGCAGGGGCTGACCGAGGGGGGCCTGCGCGTCGGGGTGAAGGGCGGAGGCTGTTCGGGCCTCAGCTACACCTTCGCGTGGGACACCCAGCCGCGCGCCGGCGACGAGGTCATCGACGGCCCCGAGAACGCGCGCCTGTTCATCGACAAGAAGAGCCTGATCTACCTGAACAACACGGTGCTCGACTACGACACCAGCCTGCTCAGCAAAGGCTTCGTATTCCAGAACCCGAACGCCAAGAGCACCTGCGGCTGCGGCTCNNATCCTGACGCTGGCGCGTCACGGCGACTACTTCAGTTTCTTCGGCCTCCCGCGGAAGCTCTCCATCGACCTCGAGGATCTCGAGCAGCGCTTTCGCTCGCTCAGCCGCCAGTTCCACCCGGACTACTTCTACACCGCCTCGACGCCGGAGCGGCTCGCCAGCCTCGAGCGCGCCTCGTACCTGAACGATGCCTACCGCGTGCTCAAGCAGCCGCTCGACCGCGCGGAGTACCTGCTCAAGGTCGAGGGGCTGCCGGGCGTCGGCCGGCACCAGGACGCGACGGAGATGCCGGCGGGCGTCCTCGAGGAGGTCTTCGCGCTCAACGAGGAGCTCGACGACATCCGCGCGGCGCGGGAAGCCGGCGTCCCCGGAGGCGAGGTGCGCGCGCGCCTCGAGGCCGCGCGGCGGCCGGTCGAGGAGCGGGCCGCGCGCCAGGAGGCGCAGCTCGAGTCGCTCTTCCAGCGGTGGGACAAGCAGATCGACGAGGAGGCGCCGCCCGACGTGCGGCGCGCCACCCTCGACTCGCTCCGCAGCCTCCTCCAGGAGCGCAGCTACGTCGCGAACCTGATCACCGCGACCAACCGGGAACGCGACGAAGCGTAGGCGGCGCCCATGTCCAAAGTCGTTGGCATCGACCTCGGGACCACCAACAGCCTGGTGGCGTTCGTCGGCCGGGACGGCCCGTTCGTCATCCGCGACGGCGCGGGCGACGGCCTGCTGCCCTCGGTCGTCTCGATCGACCGCGACGATGTCGTCTACGTCGGGCGCGAGGCGGAGCGGCGGCTGCTCGCGGACCCCGGGCGCGCCGTCTACTCGGTCAAGCGGCTCATGGGCCGCGGCGCGGACGACGTGCGGGAAGAGGCGGCGCACTTCCCCTTCCGGCTGCGAGGCGACAACGGCGGCGTCGTCCGCATCGGCCTCGGCGACCGCGAGTTCACGCCGCCCGAGATCTCCGCGTTCATCCTCCGCGAGTTGAAGCGCCGGGCGGAGGCCTACTTCGCCGGGCAGGGCGAGTTCGACCCGGAGGTGGACCGGGCGGTCATCACCGTGCCCGCCTACTTCAACGACGCGCAGCGGACGGCGACGCGCGACGCGGGGCGCATCGCGGGCCTCGAGGTGCTGCGGATCATCAACGAGCCGACCGCGGCCTCGCTGGCCTACGGCCTCGACCAGCGGCACAACGGCGTCATCGCCGTCTACGACTTCGGCGGCGGCACNNGGCACGTTCGACATCTCGATCCTGCGCGTCGAGGACGGCGTCTTCCAGGTGCTGTCCACCAACGGGGATACGCACCTCGGCGGCGACGACATCGACCGGATCCTGACGCGGACGGTCCTCGAGGACAGCGGCCTCGGCGAGTCCGCCGGCGCGCGACAGCTCGAGGCGATCCGCCAGGCGGTCATCCAGGCGAAGTGGGACCTGTCCGAGCGCGAGCAGACCGAGATCCGCGTGGCCGATCCCGACGCGTCCGGGACCGGGAAGTGGCTCTTCCGCGGCCCGATCTCCCGGGATGAATTCGAGCGCCTCATCCGCCCCGTCGTCGACCGCACGCTCGAGCCGTGCCGCCTGGCGCTTGCCGACGCCGGCCTGGAGGCGTCGCAGATCGACGCGGCGGTCCTCGTCGGCGGGTCGACGCGAATCCCGCTCGTGCGACGCCTGGTCGAGGAGACGTTCGGCCGGCCCCCGCACGCCGATCTGAACCCGGACGAGGTCGTGGCCCTCGGCGCGGCGATCCAGGCGCACATCATGATCTCGGGCAGCCGCGACATGCTGCTGCTCGACGTCACGCCGCTCTCGCTCGGCATCGAGACGATGGGCGGGACGATGTCGAAGATCATCCTGCGCAACTCGACCATCCCGGCGAGCGGGACCGAGATGTTCACGACCTTTGTCGACAACCAGACGGCCGTCGACATCCACGTCCTGCAGGGCGAACGCGAGCTGGTCGGCGACAATCGGTCGCTGGCGCGGTTCAAGCTCCGCGGCATTCCCCCGATGCCGGCGGGCCTGCCGCGCATCCAGGTGCGGTTCCAGATCGACGCGAACGGCATCCTGAGCGTCAGCGCCCGCGAGCTGCGGACGGCGATCGAGCAGACGATCGAGGTGAAGCCGTCCTACGGGCTGACCGACGAGGAGGTCGAGCGGATGCTGCTCGAGTCGTTCGAGCACGCCGAGGCGGACGTCGAGGCGAGGTTCCTCATCGAGGCGAGGAACGAGGCGGAGACGGTGGTGCGCGCGACCGAGAAGTCGCTGCGCAACCCCGACTTCGAATCCGCCCAGACGGACCTGGCGCTGGGAGAGCTGGCCGCGATCGAGTCGGCGCTGGCTGACCTGCGGTCTGTCGTCGGGGCGGGCGACCGCGCGGCGGTCGAGGCGAAGACGAAGGTGCTCAACGACGTGACCCGCCACCTCGCCGAGGTGATGATGAACCGCGGCGTGCGCGCGGCGCTCGCCGGGAAGAACGTCGACGGAGTGTAGAGACAGAGCGAACTCAATGCCGCGAGTTGTCTTCATCCTGAACGGTGAGCGGCGCATGTTCGACGTGGACCTGGCCACGATGCCGTACGGGCACCATGGCCGGCCCGGATCGCTGCTCGACGTGGCGCTCAACGTCGGGCTTGCGCTCGAGCACGCCTGCGGCGGCAACTGCGCGTGCACGACGTGCCACGTCATCGTGAAGTCGGGCGCCGAGCACCTCAGCGAGCTCCAGGAACTCGAGGCCGACCGGCTCGACACGGCGTGGGACCTCACCCCGCAGTCACGGCTGGCCTGCCAGGCGATCGTCAGCGGGGACGTCGAGTGCGAGATCCCGTCCTACACGCGGAACTACGTGGAGGAAGGCGGCGGCATACGGCTGGGAAGGCGGGCTTGACCCTTCGGCCCTTCGACAAGCTCAGGGTCGCCCCGAGCCACGTCGAGGGGCGGCAAGCTCAGGGTCACCCCGAGCAGCGTCGAGGGGTGAGGTCTCAACCGAGTGACGCGCCTCGAAGGGGCGAAATGCTTTGGACCGACGCGGAGGAAATAGGCATAGCATTGGTAGAGGTTCACCTGGACGTGGACCCGCTGACGGTGCGGTTCACCCAGATGCGGGAATGGGTCTTGCAACTTCCAAAGTTCAGCGACGATCCTTCGTCCTCGAACGAGGCCACGCTGGAGGCGATCCAGATGGCGTGGTACGAGGAGTGGAAGGAACGGCAACCCTGAGGTCATCTATGACGCGCGCTCATCGGCTGGCAGCCGTGGTGGTGGTCGCAGTCCTTAACGCCCCGCTGGCACTGGCGTGGCAGGGCGCGAAGCCGATCGCCCAGCCCACGCCGGAGTCACTGGGGGTGTCGGTCAAGCAGATCAGGCAGCAACTGAAGGACGTCCCTGAACTCCCGCCCGCGCCGGGATCCGGCATGCGGTACGAGTTCTTCGTCAACGTGTACGGGACGCGCCCGGCCATCGAGTTCTTCAGGGACTTCGATCTGTCGACGGTCGGACCGGTCAAGTGGGGCGGCGTCACGCACCAGGAAATCCTGAACGCCGTCACGCCGTTCCCGTTCCAGCACTACGGCAGCGGCATCGACCTGCTGGCACAGTTCAAGAAGAAGTAGGAAGTACGAAGTCAGGAGTTGGGAGTTAGGAGTCAGAAGTAGAAGGATTAGCGGCGGCGGACCGGGTGGATGACGTCGGCAATCGCCTCGGCGGCGGCGGCCAGCCTCGGTCCCGGCACCACGAATTCATCTCCCACCAGCAGCGCCACGCGGCCCGTCCGCACGGCGGGCACGGCCGGCAGCGTCTTCCAGGCCGCCCGCTCCCTGTCGATCTCCTTCGGGCTGAGCGTCCGGCCGTAGTGGATGTCGATAATCACCTCGGGCGCCGCGGCGAGGATCGACTCGGTGCCGACCCGCACCGCCTCGCGCTTCTCGGACCCGAACACGTTGTCGCCTCCCGAGAGCGCCACGATGTCGCTGAGGAACCCGACACCGCCGCTCGCGTCGATCGCGCGCAGCGTGCCCGGCTCGCGGCCGAACACGAGCAGCGTGCGCGGGCGCCGCTTCCCGGCGACACGCGCGCGGATCGCGTCGAACCGTGCCTGGAGAGCGTCCGCCACCTGCCCGGCCTCGGCCGATCGGCCGACGAGAGGACCGAGCCGGCGGATGGTGGCCATCAGATTGTCGAGGCCGCCGAGCACGTAGGGAAACGTCCTGATGCCGGCGCGCGTCAGCTTGGTCTCGAACTCGGACTGCGTGCCGTAGACGACGACCATGTCGGGGTGAAGCCGCAGGGTCCGCTCGATGTCGGGGTCGAGCAGGGCCCCGACGCGCGTGAGCGACCGCACCTCGGGCGGCCAGTTGTCGAAACTGCTGACGGCCACGACCCCGGGCCCGGCGCCGATGGCGAAGAGCATCTCGGTAACCGCCGGCACGATCGACACGATCCGTTTCGCCGGCGCGCCCGCGCGCGGCTGGGCCTCGGCGGAAGGCACGGCCTGCTGGCCGCACGAGGCGAGCGCCGCCCCCAGCGCCGCGCACGCGATCGCGATCCCCATTCGCCGATGGCGGGCCGCGCCTGCGGCGGCGAGCGCGTCGTGTCTCATGACGTCTTGTGAATCAGGAGCCAGAGGAAGAACGGCCCGCCGATGAGGGCCGTGAGAATCCCCACAGGCAGCACCATCGGGGCGATGAGCGTGCGCGCGGCCACGTCGCAGATCACGAGGAACGCGGCGCCGAACAGCGCCGAGGCCGGCAGCACCAGCCGGTGGTCCGATCCGACCAGCAGCCGCACCAGGTGCGGGACGATGATCCCGATGAACCCCACCGGGCCGGCGAGCGAGACGGCTGCCCCGGTCGCGAGCGACGCGCTGAAGAACGCCAGGCGCTGCGTCCGCACGACATCCACGCCCCGCGCCGCCGCCGCGTCGGAGCCGAGCGTGAGCAGGTTCAGCGACCGCGGAAGGCACGCGAACACCGCGAACGCCAGCAGCGTGAACGGCAGCGCCGCCAGGATCGGCGCGTAGCTCCCCACGTCCAGGTCCCCCATCAACCACCGCACCGTCCTCATCGTCTGCGAGAAGTCGGCCATGTACTGGACGAACAGGATGAGGGCCGAGAAGAAGGCGTTGAGCGTGATGCCGGCCAGCAGCAGCACGCTTGTCGACATCCCCCGGCGCCTGATCGTGGAGAGGACGTAGACCATCGCCACCGCGCCGAGGGCGCCCGCGAAACTCGCGATCGGGACCGCGCCGACGCCGGCGAACGCCAGCGACACCGGCAGCGTGATGGCGAGGATGGCGCCGAGCGCGGCGCCGGCCGACACGCCGAGCGTGAAGGGCGTGGCGAGCGGGTTGCGGAGCAGCGCCTGAAAGACGACACCCGCCGCGGCAAGCGCGGCGCCGACGAGCGCGGCGGCGAGCGTGCGCGGCAGCCGCGACACGAAGAGGATCTGCGCGTCGGCGTTGTCGGCAAACGGCACGCTCGGGTCGAACGCGCGCCTGAGCGAGATCGGGGCGGACCCGACGAGCGGGGCGAGCACCAGGGCCGCCACCGCGATCAGGCCGAACACCGCCACGGTGATGAGCATGCGGCGTCGCAGTGACACGACTACTCCGTCCCCCTGAGCCGGCGCAGCGGCACCACCGTCAGGTGTCCCGCGCCCTGGTGGAACGTCACATCCGCCTCGACGTCGTAGAGCGCCCGCACCGACTCCCTCGTCAGCGCCTCGGCGGTCGGGCCGGACGCCAGCACGCGCCCCTCGCGCAGCAGCAGGAGGTCGCGGCACAGCCCGGCCGCGAAGTTCAGGTCGTGCGTGGCCACGACCATCGTCACGCCCCGGTCGGCGCTCACCCGCCGCAGCAGCGCGGCGATCTCGATCTGGTAGCCGGGGTCGAGGGCCGCCGTCGGCTCGTCGAGCAGCATCAGGTCGGTGGCCTGCGCCAGGGCGCCGGCGATGATCACCCGCTGCTTCTCGCCGCCGCTGAGCGTCTGGTAGGGCCTGTCGGCCAGCGCCAGCGTGCCGGTGGCCGCCAGCGCATCCCGGGCAATGGTCACGTCGTCGGGACTCTCGAGTTCGAACGGCCCGAGGTGGGGGAAGCGGCCCATCAACACGACCTCGAGCACCGAGTACTCGAACGACAGGCGCGTCTCCTGGGGGACGATGGCAATCCGCCGGGCGAGCTCGCGGCGCGTCATGTGCGCCACGTCGCGGCCGTCGATCGTGATGCGCCCCGAAGCGGGCGTGAGCAGCCCGCCGAGCAGCCTGAGCAGCGTCGTCTTGCCCGAGCCGTTCGGCCCGAGGACGCCGACGAGCCCCCCGCGACCGACGTCGAGCGAGACGCCGTGCAGGCCAGCCTGGCCAGGGCCGTAGGCGAAATGGACGTCAGCGCCCCGCAGCAAGCCGGACTCCGATCATCAGGTTGCGGCCGAGCGCGGGGAAGCCGTACGTTTCCTCGTAATGGCGGTCGAGGAGATTCCCGATCCGCCCGAACAGCTCGACGCCGGCAGCCAGTCGCCACGACGCCCCGGCATCGACGACCGTGAAACCTGGGTTGTAGAAAAGGCCGCCGAAGGTGCCGTTGGTCGGCTCGACGTCGAGCGAGCGGGACCGGGCGCCGACGCGCGCGAACGCCGTCACCGCGCGCCGCGTGTAAACGAGGTCGAGCGACGCGGAGTGGCGCGGCCGCCTGAGCAGTGGCTGGCCGACGTCGAACGGCGGCGGCGCCGTGCCGAGGCCGTCGACAGCGAGGATGGCCGTGTCGAGGAACGTGTACGACAGCCTCGCCGACAGGGCGCGGCCGGCGCGAAGCGCGGCCGCGAGCTCGACGCCCTTCGAGCGGGCGTTCGAGATGTTGTCGGTCAGGTACTGGCTCGCGTCCTTGAGCGCGGTGCCGACGGCCACGATCAGATCGTCGTAGCGGTTGTAGAAAGCGGTGGCGCCGAGCGTCACGTGCTCTCGGACGAGCGCCTGATCCACGCCGGCCTCGACGCTGCGGCTTCGCTCGGGCTTCAGGCCCGGGTTGTCGGTGAACGCGATCTCGAAGGCGTCGGGCGGGCGGATGCCGGTGCCGGCCGCGGCGTGCACGCGCGTCCAGCCGACGGCCGCCGCGCGCCGGCTGCCGAAGAGGAAGGCCGCCGACACGCGCGGATTGATCGACTCGCGGACGTCGACGCCGAACGCCGGCCGCGGGGCGTAGGGGTCGGGATTGCTGGGCAGCATGTCGCGCTGGATCCGCTCAGCGCGGACTCCCGCGGTGAGCGTTAGCGGCGTTGCCGGCTGATAGCGCGCCTCGGCGAACAGGCCCACGATCGACCGGTTGATCGGGACCGGGGCGGCCGAGTCGGCCGTGATGTACGTGCTCGTCGCGCGCTCCCCCTCGTACTCGACGCCGGCCGAGACGGCCAGCGCGCTCGTCAGGTCAAGGTCGGTCTGGGACCGCGCGGTCAGCCGGCGCGAGGTCGAGGCCGACAACCCGTAGGTGCTCGTGAAGTCGCTCGTCAGGTCGAGGAGGCTTGCCGTGAACGTCTGGCGCCAGGCCTGCCCCGCCGCGGAGAACGGCTGCCGCCAGCGCCCGCCGAACTGCTTCGTCCGCGTCACGCCGCGCGAGACGCGGTCGACCGCCGTGTAGGCGCCGATCGGGTTCGAGCCGAACGCTCCCGGGAACCCGCGATCGCCGTAGGTGTACTGGGCCGAGAGGCGCAGGTCGGCGCCGCCGGTCGCGCGCCATCCCACCGTCGCCCCGCCGTGCGTCGTGATGAAGTCGTCGTTCGATACCTGCTCGCCGGTGGCGGGCGCGATGCCGGTATAGCCGGCGCTCGAGGTCCGCTCTCCCGACACACCCCAGGACACCTTCCCCGCCGAGCCGAACGTGCCGGCGGTGACGCGCGAGGTGCCGAAGCTCCCGCCCTCGACCGATCCTTCGACGCGGGGCGACCCGCCGATCCTGGTGACCACCGACACGACGCCGCCGATCGCGTCGGCGCCGAAGAGCGCGCTCTCCGGGCCGCGCACGACCTCGACCCGCTCGACGCCGCCCGTCGAGAGCGTGGAGAAGTCGTAGCCGCCGCCGAACGTGTTGGCCTTGATGCCGTCGATCATCACGAGTGTGTAGTCCGACTCGCCGCCGCGCGGAAAGAGCGAGGTCACGCTGCCGAGGCCGCCATTGCGGGAGACGGTGAGGCCGGGCACCGAGCGCAGGGCGTCGGCCACCGTCTCGACCTGCTCCGCGCGCAGTTCCGCCGCCGAGATGACGCTGACCGAATCGGTCGCGCGGGCCAGCGGCAGCTCGACCTGCGCCGCCGACACCACGACGGATTCGACGACGGCGCTGACGTGGAGCGCCAGGTTCGCGACGGCGTGCTCGCCGGGCGCGACCACGACGTCGAGGGGATCGGCGCCGAAGCCGTCGGCCACGACTCGCAACTCGTAGCGTCCCGGCGCGACGTGGTCGAAGCGGTACTCGCCGCGGGCATCGGCTTCGGTCGTGCCCACGACGGAGAGCGGGCTCGACAGCACGACGCGCGCGTGCGCGACGCGGGCGCCGTCCGGGTCGGTGATCGCGCCGCTCAGGGTGGACGAGGGCATATCGGATACCGCGGAGAGCGCGCGCGCGGCCAGGGCCGGAGCCGTCGAAGCCGCCGAGAGGAGGAGGCAGACGAGAAGGCGCGAGGAGAAACGCGCGGGCCGCGTGAGAACTGGCATGACCTGTCCTTCGGCGTCGTTCGCGCCGAACTCCCGCCGGGCCCGTGGGGACGGGACCGCGCGAGGAGTGAAGGGACGTGCCGGGCGGCCAGGTGTCCTGACTCACGGATCCTGGCGCTCGCTGCCGTCTTCCCATGCCCTCGGGCACAGTGACGGGGCCTTTCGCAAGGCCCTGAGCGGCGAACGCTCCCCGTTTACAGTGGCGTGACCGTGTGGGCTTCGCACCCACTTCGCTTGGACGCCGGCAAAGCGTCGTTGACGGAAATCAGTATAGATCAGATCGCGACGGCTGACGGCNNGGCGACCCTTTAGGGTTGCCGGACGCGGGCCGGCGCCTTTCGGCGAGTCTGAAGACCCGCCCTACCTGACTCTTGTCGTCGCCGCGCCGACGCTGCCCGATCGGTACTCGTACACGACGAGCTTGACGTAGCGTGGCGCGGCCACGACGGGGATCTCGGCCGCGAAGGGGATGCCCGTCGCTTTGTACTTCTGGTAGCTCTCGTCGCTCAGCGCGAGATTCAATTCCTGCCACAGCGCCGAGTCGGCGGCCGCGAGNNGACGAAGAGGCCGATCGCGAGGCACCCCACCCGCCGACCGTCCATCGGGACGAGGAAGAGCGTCCTGAGGTCGATGGCCGCCTCGACGACCACTTCGCCCTTGCTGCCGCCAGCAGCCCGGCTGTAGTGGGCCTTAGCCCGCACGCCGATGTCGCCGTTGGTGGTGAGGTCCCTGGCCGCGGTCATCACGTGCTCGACCGCGGTGACGCCGAGCGAGCCGCCGNNCCGTCCTTGTCGGTCGCGGCGACCTCGACGCCGAGCAGGTACGAGCCGGCGAGCTCGGTCAGCACCCTCGTGAAGTACTGGTCGATCGTGCCGATGTCGAGCATGAACGTCCCGCCGGTCACGGCCGTGGCGTTCTCGAGGCCCTCCCGCTCGACCATGTCGTCGAATCCGGCCGTCGGCGAGATCTGGTTCCGGAGGTCCCCGAACGGCGACCGCTCCATGTAGAGCGTGTAGAGCGTGATCTGGGCGGCGGCGAACATCTGCTCGAGCCTGCCGAACGGCGCGACCGACCTCGCGTCGGGCATCGGCATCCCCCCAGAGACGAAGAGCATGGTCTTCGGGCCGCGCATCGAGGCGAGGCTGTCGGCCACGTCGAAGAGGGAGTCGAGCGTCCGCTGTCCCCGCAGGTGGATCTGGTTCTGCATCTGGTGGATCTGCACGTCGACACGGAACCCGCAGTCCTGGGCTTCCGTGCGATCCAGCCTGGGGCTCTGATCGCTGATGTGGCATTCCCGGGCCACCACCCGGTCGCGGAGCTGCGCGTCGCCCCGCTCGATGTCCAGTAACTCGGTCGTGCCGATGTTGAACTCGTACTTGTCAACCGTGACGCCGGTGATGACGCCGTCGATGACCGTCCTGGCGGCCTCCCGATCGACCGACAACCCGATCTCGGACTGGAGCCTCGGGATCGTGACGACGCCGACACGATCGTTCGGGCCGAGCTTGTCGAGGAAATGGTGGGCGGCCTGCTTGAACTCCAGGCCGACGCCCGGCTCCATGCTGTCGGTGTCTACGACGACCACCACGTTACGTCCCTCGGCCGGGGCCGGTGCCGCTGGCCGGGGGGCGACGGGCCCCGGCTGTTCGCCGAGCGTCGTCGTGACGGAGTAATCCAGGAAGTTCGCCGACGCGATCTTCCGCGGCTTGCCGTCGATCGAGATCGTGAAATCGGTCGGCTTGAGATCGCGGACCGGTCGACCGGCCTTGTCCACCACGGTGACGTCGACGACGATCAGCTCAACGCCGGCCTTGAAGGTCGGTGGCTGCTGGCCGCGGACGCCGGTCACGGCCAGCGGCGAGGCGGCAACGACGAGTGCGAGGACGAAGCGGAGGATTGGACGCATAGGGGTCCGATCTTCGGCTCTCGGCTCTCGACCCTCGGTGGTGTCGCGCCATGCTAACACGTAGGCCGGCCCTTCACCCCTCGACTCCGCTCGGGGTGCGCTGAGCTTGTCGCCCCTCGACTCTGCTCGGGGCGACCCTGAGCTGGTCGAAGGGTCGAAGGGCAGGGTTGCCTAGGGCCTGATGTCTGGAGCCGCTACCCGGACGATCTCGTCCAGGATCTCCAGCTGCGTCGGAAACCCGAACTGCGTCGAGGCCACGAAACTGTAGTGCACGATGCCCCCGCGGTCGATGAGGAACAGCGCCGGCCTGGCGATGTTCCACGCGTCGATCCCGATGCGCTGCCACACGCCGTACGCCTTCAGCGTCTCGCGCGAGTCGTCGATAAGGATGTCGAACGGCAGCCCCGCGCCCTCCACGTAGCGGCGCACCTTCTCCGACCGCTGCGCGACAATTGCCGCGACCTGCACGCCGATCGACAGGTAGTCGGCGGAGTGATGTGCCAGTTCACCGAACTGGCGGCGGCAGTTCGGTCACCACGTGCCCCGGTGGAACGCCAGCAGCAGCGACCCGAGCAGCGTGTAGCCAGCGAGCGAGCGGCGCTCTCCGCGGTGGTTGGTCAGCGTGAAGGGGGGCGCCGGCATACCCGGAACGAGGGTGGACTCTCTCATAGCAGGCTCTTGGCTCTAGGCTTCAGGCGCCGTCCGGCTCCCGGCCGAGGGCCGGACACTGCCGAGAGCCGAGAGCCGGTGGCCAGACGGCGCGTCAAAACAAAATCACGTCTACAAGTTCTCCCTTTTCGACGATGTCCGTCTGTGCCGGGATCTCGATGTAGCCGTCGGCCTGCGACATGCTCGTGATGTCGCCCGACGCCTTGAACGCCGGCATCGCCGTCCCGTCCACGATGCGCACGGTGTAGAACTGGTGCCGGCCCGTGGTCGAGACGATGCGCTGGCCGGCCGGGAGCGAGACGACGCGGCGAACGGCCTCGGGCAGTCGAGCGAGGCGGCGCAGCAGCGGCACGACGAGCATATAGCTGTTCGACAGGCACGAGGTCGGGTAGCCCGGCATCCCGAGCACCGGCGTGCCGTCGATCGTCCCGAAGAGCGTCGGCTTGCCCGGCTTGACGGCGATCCCGTGAAACACGATCTCGCCGCGGGCGGCGACGGCGTCGAGGATCAGGTCGCGCTCGCCGACGGAGCTTCCGCCAGAGAAGATCACCAGGTCCGCGTCGCCGACGCCGTCGAGCGCGCGGTTCAAATCGTCGATCGTGTCGGCCGGCGTCGGGTGGGGCACCGGCACGCCGCCGTGCTCGGCGACGATGGCGCCGAGGGTGAAGCGGTTGATGTCGTAGATCTGCCCCGGCGCGAGCGGCCGGCCGGGCTCGACGATCTCGTTGCCGGTCGAGAGGATCGCCACGCGGGGGCGCTCGAACACGTCCACGCGGTCGAAGCCGAGCGCGGCGATGGCGCCGATCCGGCTCGACGTCAGGTGGTCGCCCGCGGCGAGCAGCGGCTGGCCGGCGCGGATGTCGGCCCCCTGCCTTCCGACGTTCTGTCCCGGGTAGACCGGACTGAACACGCGGACGCGGCCGTCGTCTGCCTTCTCGGTCTCTTCGACCATCACCACCGCGTCGGCGCCGGCGGGCATCGGCGCGCCGGTGGCGATCTCGGTGCAGCCCCCCTGCGGCACCGCCTGCGCCGGCACCTGGCCGGTGTAGACCTTCTCCACCAGCCGAAGTGTCTTCGGGCTGAGCTGCCCCGCGCCGAACGTGTCGGCCGCGACGACCGCGAAGCCGTCCATCGCGGCGCGCGAGAAGGGAGGGACGTCGGCGGCGGCCACGACGTCGCGGGCGAGCACGCGGCCGTGCGCCTCCTCGAGCGGCACCGACTCGATGCGTGTGACGGGTCGCGCCGACTCGAGGATCAGCGCCCGCGCCTCTTCGAGCGGGATGGTCTCACGGATGGGGCGCATGGAGCGGACGCTCATCTCGACGCCTCGCGAACCAAATGCCCGAGCTCCGGAAGCACCAGCCTCGTCATCGCGAGCCTCACGGCCGCCTCCGACCCGGGCAGCGAGATAATCACCTTCCGTCCGGCGAGGCCGGCGCAGGCGCGGCTGAGCATAGCCGCCGACCCGATCTCCTCGTAGCTCAGCATGCGGAACAGCTCGCCGAACCCGTCGAGCCGCTTCTCGAGCAGCGCGTCGATCGCCTCGAACGTCGTGTCGCGCGAGGTGATGCCGGTCCCTCCGGTCGTGATGATGACCTGCACGGCCGGGTTGGCGAGTTGCTCGCCGATCGTGGCGCGCACCTGGTCCGGCTCGTCGCGCACGATCCGGCGGCCCGTCACCTGGTGGCCGCCCGCCCAGAGCAGGTCGAGGATCGCGCGCCCGCTTGTGTCGTCCGCCTCGGTCCGCGTGTCGCTGATCGTCAGGACGTAGCAGTTGGCGACGGCGGGCGACTGTGCCTTGTGCTCCAGGTGTCCCATGGCCGGATCATACCGTAACTGCCGGCCGCGGCCGGCAGGGCTCAGGACTCAGGACTCAAGACTCAGGGCTTCAGGCCGCGTCACACACCCTGTGCCTAAGGCGTAAGGCGTGAGGCGTAGGGCGCAAGGCGTAAGGCGTAGGGCGTAAGGCGGGTGCCGACCTACTAGCGATCTGTCCCGTTCGGTAATACGATGCTCGCGATTATGAACAGACGCCACCGGCTCGCCCGCATCGCCGCGACATCCGGCCTCGCGATCGCGGCCGCGCTTGCCACCGCGCTCGTGGCGGCCGCCCCGCCCGCCCGCCCGCCGCTCGACATGGCGGCGGAGAAGGGGGTGCAGGACACGCTCAAGCGGATGACGCTCGACGAGAAGGTGGGCCAGCTGCTCCTCCCCTCGATCGACGCCGTCATCACCAGCACCGACAGCGACATCTACGAGAAGAAGCTGCACCTGGTACGCGACCTGAAGGTGGGGGCGATTCACGTGTTCGGCGGGTCGGAGGCGCTGCCCTCCGAGCTGCTCAACCCGAACTACGGCACCGGCGGAAGCGCCAGCCGCCGCGGAGATCCGCTCGCGGCGGCGACGCTGCTCAACCGGCTGCAGCAGGCCTCCGCCATCCCGCTGCTGACCACGGCGGACTTCGAGGGGGGCGCCGGTTACATCCTCGATGGCGCCACACGCCTGCCGCGCGAGATGGCGATCGCGGCCACGCGCGACCCGCAGCTCGCGTTCAAGGCGGGACAGGTGGCGGGGACCGAGGCGCGGGCCGTCGGCGTGACCGTGGACTTCTACCCGATCTTCGACGTCAACAACAACCCGCGGAACCCGATCATCAACATCCGCTCGTTCGGCGAGGACGTCGGCCTCGTCTCCGAGATGGGGATCGCCTACATGCGAGGCGTGCAAGCGGGCGGCGTGCTCGCGACCGCCAAGCACTTCCCCGGCCACGGCGACACCGACGTCGACACGCATCTCGGCCTCGCGAAGATCGACTACCCGCGCGAGCGGCTCGACAAGGTCGAGCTGGCGCCGTTCCGCGCCGCCGTCGACGCGGGCATCGACGCCGTCATGTCGGCGCATATCATTTTGGCCGCCCTCGATCCGACACCAGGTCTCCCGGCCACGCTGAGCCGGCCGATCCTCACGGGCCTGCTGCGCGGCGAGATGAAGTTCGACGGCCTCATCTTCACCGACTCGATGATGATGAACGCCATCACGAAGAACTTCGGCAACGAGAAGGCCGCGGTGATGGCGGTGAAGGCGGGCGCCGATTTCGTGGTTCATCCGCCGGACGAGGACGCGGCGTTCAAGGCGATCAAGGCGGCGGTCGAGTCGGGCGAGATCCCGCGCGAGCAGATCGACCGCTCGGTCGAGCGGATCCTGCGCGCCAAGGCGCGGCTTGGCCTGCAGCGGTCGCGGACGGTGGACGTGAACGCGGTCGAAACGNNCCATCGGCGGGCGGGCGCACGAGGCGGTGAACGCGGAGATCTGCGAGCGCGCGTTGACGCTGCTCAAGGACGATCGCAACCAGGTGCCGCTCCAGGTGGGGAAGGACGCGAGCATTCTCTACCTGTCGGTGCTCGACTATCCAAGCGGGTGGCGCGAGGGGGCGCCGAGCCGGACGTTCGTCCCCGAGCTCAAGAAGCGGTGGTCGAGGGTGACCGCCGTCGAGATCTCGGAGAAGACGACGCCGAACGAGTTCGACCTCGTGCGGGCGCTCGCGCGCCGGTCGGACGCGGTGGTGGCATCGGTGTTCGTGCGCATCGCGTCGTTTTCAGGGCGGATGGATCTGTCGCCGCAGGCGGCTCAGCTACTCGAGTCGATCGCAAGCGACCAGCAGAAGCCGTTTGTCACCGTCGTGTTCGGCAATCCCTACACGGCGATGGCATTACCGAAGCTCCCGGCCGAGATCCTGACCTACGAGTAC
>PMKG01000091.1 GCA_003157675.1 Acidobacteriota bacterium | reverse complement strand
CTGGTTCACGCCGCCCAGTTGGAATTCGACCGGATCTTCGGCGGTCATGATGTTGGTGTCGGGCTGGTTCAGACGCGAGATGGCGGAGTACAGCGTGTTGGTCTTGCCTGATCCCGTCGGCCCCGTCACCAGCACCATGCCGTAGGGCTTGAGGATGGCTTTCTCGAACTTGGTCAGCGACTCCTGCTCGAAGCCGAGCTTGGTCATGTCGAGGCGCAGGTTTTCCTTGTCGAGCAACCGGAGCACGATCTTCTCGCCCCAGAGCGTGGGCAAGGTGGAAACGCGGAAATCGAGCTGCTTTTTCTTGCCGCCAATCTGCATCTTCAGCATGATGCGGCCGTCCTGCGGCAGCCGCTTCTCGCTGATATCGAGCTTGGCCATGATTTTGAGGCGCGAGGTGATGGCGTCCTTCAGTTTCAGCGGCGGATTCATGATCAAATGCAGAATTCCGTCAATGCGGAAGCGCACGCGGAATTCCTTTTCATAGGGCTCCATGTGAATGTCGCTGGCACCGCGCTGCACGGCATCGGTGAACACCAGGTTCACGAGTTTGACGATGGGAGCCTCGTCGGCCGCTTTCTCCAGTTCCTTGAGTTCGAGTTCCTGCTCTTCGTTCTGAACCTCGATATCGGTGCCTTCGCCGACGTCGTTCATCGACTGCATGACCTGCTCGAGCTCTTCTTCCTTCGAAGTGCCGTAGGCCTTGTCGATGCCCTCGACAATCGAACTTTCCGAGGCCACCACCGGCTCGATGTTGAAGCCGGTCATGAACTTGATGTCGTCCATGGCGAAGACGTTGGTCGGGTCGGTCATCGCGATCGTGAGCGTCGCGCCGGATCGGTTGAGCGGGAGCACCTGGTATTTCTGGGCGGTCTCGAACGGCACCAGCTTGATGACCGCCGCGTCGATCTCGAAGTCCTCGAGGCTGATGGAGGGGACGCCGTACTGGCGGCTCAGGATCGCGGTGATCTCCTCGTCGGCCACGAACCCCAGCTTGACGAGGTTCGACCCCAGCTTGCCCCCAGTGGCCTTCTGCGCGTTCAAGGCCTCCTGGAGCTGTTCGGGGGTGATCCGCTTCTCCTTGAGGAGGAGTTCGCCTATCCGAACCGCCATGGTCTGCTACAACCGGGAATCCGACATTGACGAAAGCCACGCCGGTCCGCCGAGAGAAGCGGCGGCAGCCGCTCCCGGGCGATCCGGGTGGCAACCGACGGACGAGGACACACCGACTCCCCGCAGTCTGTGATCTTGTCGGCCGGCCGGGCCCGCCGCTGTAGAGCCGGGAGCGCCGTCGTCCCCATCAGGTGACAACTCCTTGGCCCGAAAAGAGATGGCGCCGGTCCAGAGGTCGGCCGACCGGCCCTGGAAAGTGTGCGATTTCGGTCGTCTCGCGGAAACATCCTGGGCCCCGAATCCGTATATGCCCGAAAGGGGTAAAATGTCGCGTTTGCCCCCGGAGGGAGGTCCGCCCATCATGACCGACACGACCATCACTGCGCCGCCCGTGCCCGTGAAGGATCCCGTCGCGCGGTTCTTCGGCATCCTGCTGTCGCCCACCGAGACGTTCCGGGCGGTGGTGGCCAAGCCGACATGGCTGGTCGTCGCCCTCATCGTGATCGCGCTCACCGGCGGGAGCCAGATGTGGTTCCAGTCGACCGACATCGGACGCAAGGCCACGCTCGACGAGACGGTCCGGAAGACCGAGGCCTTCGGTTTCAAGGTCAACGACCAGGCGTACGAGGCCATGCGCAAGGGCATCATGGAGCCGGCGCCATGGCGCGTCGCGCTTTCGGCGGTGACCATGGTCGTCGCCCCGCTCGTCATGTGGGCCGTCGTCGCCGGCATCCTGTTCCTGGTATTCGCCTCCACCGGGGGGCAAGCCACCTTCAAACAGGTGTACGCGGTGGTCGTCCACTCGTCGGTCGTCTCGGCGATCGGCACGGTGATCATCACGCCGGTCAATTACTTCCGCGAGTCGCTCTCGAGCCCGACCAACCTGGGCGTGTTCCTCCCGTTCCTGCCCGAGGGGAACTTCC
This sequence comes from Acidobacteriota bacterium, assembly GCA_003157675.1. Classification (GTDB taxonomy): domain Bacteria; phylum Acidobacteriota; class Vicinamibacteria; order Vicinamibacterales; family Fen-181; genus FEN-299. The sequence continues at coordinate 2,227 of PMKG01000091.1, read as the reverse complement.
TCGCCCGCTTCGCGGGGATGATCGACGTGTTTCTCGTCTGGTGGGTGATGATCCTGGCCATCGGCCTGGCCGTGTGTTACCGGAAGAAGACCCGTAACGTGGCGGCCGGCCTCTTTGCCGTGTACGGGGTGATCGCGATCGCGTTTGCGGTCTTCATGGCCATGCGGAGCTCTTCATGACGCGTAAGAAGGTACTTATCGGTTTGGGGCTGGTCGTCGTCGTCGGGGCCATGATCTGGGCGAACTTCGCGTTCAAGAAGGTCGAGGGGCCGACGGTCACCGTCGAGGCGATCAAGGCGCGGGCCCTCGAGTCGATCGTGTCCGCCTCGGGGACAATCCGAGCGCGGCGGACGGTGAACATCACCTCGGAGGTCTCGGGCAAGGTGGTCAAGCTCTCGGTCGAGGAGGGCGACCAGGTGAAGACCGGCCAGTTCCTGCTCCAGATCGACCCGCGGGCGGTGCGCAGCCGGCTGCAGATCAGCGAGGCGTCGCTCGAGGGACAGCGGATCGCCCTGCAGCAGGCCCGGCTGAGCCTCGACAACGCGAAGATCAACCAGAAGCTCGCCGACGACGAGCTGGCGCGGCAGCTCCGCCTCGACAAGGACAACCTGGCGACGAAGCAGGCGCTCGAGCAGGCGCGCGACAACGCGACGCTCAGGCGCGGCGAGGTCAGGACGGCCGAGCAGGCCGTGTCGGCGGCCGATCAGCGGATCAAGAGCCAGCAGGCCGACCTCGAATCGGTGCAGCACGACCTGAGCCGGGTCACCATCGAGTCGCCCATCGACGGCATCGTCACCAAGCGGAACGTCGAGGAGGGCGAGCAGGCGGTGGTCGGATTCACCAACAACCCGAGCGTCGTGCTGCTGATCGTGGCCGACATGTCGATCATCGAGGCCGAGATCGAGGTGGACGAGACCGACATCCCCAACGTGAAGCTCGGTCAGACGGCGAAGGTCACCATCGACGCGCTGCCAGACCGGACCTTCACCGCCAAGGTCACCGAGATCGGCAACAGCCCGATCAACGCGACGACCACGTCGTCGGCGGTCCGCCAGGCGACCACGTTCAAGGTGGTGGTGACGCTCGACGGCCAGATCCCGGAGGTGCGCCCGGGGTTCACGTGCACGGCCGACATCACGACCGCGACGCGGGACAAGGCCGTGTCGGTGCCGATCCAGGCGCTGACGGTCCGCGAGCTGACGTTCGACCCGCAGGGCAAGGTGGTCAAGGCGCCGAAGCCCGAGAAGGGCGCGCGGCCCTCGTCCGGCACGGTCGAGGCCGCGGAACTCAAGCCGGGCTTCAAAAAGAAGGAGACCGAGGGCGTCTTCGTCGTCGACAAGGACGATCGGGCGCAGTTCGTNNGGCCTGAAGGCCGGCGACCGGGTGATCACGGGGCCGTTCACCTCGGTGCGGACGCTGAGCGACGGCGCGCAGGTCAAGATCGAGGGCGCCACCAAGTAGGGGCGGCCCTGGTGGCCGCCCGCGCAGGGCCGGCTCGTGTGCCCGCCCGGATCGTCATCCGATGTATCAGCTCTTCGAATCGCTCAAGATTGCGCTGGCCGCGATCTGGGCGAACAAGCTGCGCTCGTTCCTCACGNNTCGATCATCGCCGTGGTGTCGCTCGTGCAGGGGATTAACGATTACGTGTCCGACGCGATTGTCGCCGATCTGGGCGTGGGCACGTTCGCCGTCCAGCGGTACGGCCTGGTCCGGAACGAGGACGACTTCGAGAAGATGATCAGCAATCCCCCGGTCACCGAGCGGGACGCGGCGGCGGTGCGCTCGGCGGACCTGGTGACGCACGTCATGAGCGAGGCGGACTCGAGCGCCAACATCCGGTACAAGGACCGCCTGCTCGAATCGGTGTCGGTGAACGGCGTGAGCCGCGACTACGCGGAGTTCGGCGGGTACAAGGTCGAGCGCGGGCGCCTCGTGACGCCGGCCGAGATCGACCGGAAGCGCCCGGTGGCGCTCATCGGCTGGGACGTCGCCGACAAGCTCTTCCCCGACGAGGACCCGCTGGACAAGCTGATCACGGTCGGCGGCAGCCACGTGCGCGTGGTCGGGGTGAACGAGAAGAAGGGGTCGTTCTTCGGCAGCTCCCAGGACCAGTTCGTCCTGATCCCGATCGGGCTCAGCGCGAAGCTGTTCGGGGCCAGGCAGTCGATCGGGCTGACGGCCAAGCCCGCCAGCCCCAAGGACACCGACAAGGCGATGGACGCGGCCAC
>PMKG01000300.1 GCA_003157675.1 Acidobacteriota bacterium | reverse complement strand
ACCCGCCAGGCCGTAGACCTTCGAGAACGTGCGGCTGACGACCACCTCGGGGTACTCGAGCGCGAGCGGAATCGCGGACGCATAGGCCGGGTCGTCGACGTACTCGTGGTACGCCTCGTCCACCAGGATGACCGTGCCTGGCGAGACCTTGCGCACCCTGGCGATGAAGTCCGCCACCTGCTTCGAGCCGTGCACCGGGCCGGTCGGGTTGTTGGGATTGCAGAGGAAGACGAGGCCGGCGCCTTCTGACGCCTTGGCCTCCATGGCCGTCAGATCGAGCGCGAGGCCGGCATCGACGGGCACCTCGTGCACGGCCAGCTTGAGGAACTTCGCAGTGCTCGTGCAGGTCTCGAACGTCGGCAGCGCGGTCACCAGCGGGCGCGCGGGCGTCACGAATGCCTGCACGGCGATCCGGAGGATCTCGCCCGAGCCGCACGCGGCCAGGACATTGGCACGGGGCAGTTGCAGCGAACGCGCAATCGCCTCGGGCAGATCGGTGCCCGCGCGGTGGGGATACAGGGAGGATTCGGGGAACGCGCGCCGGACGGCCTCCAGCGTGCGAGGGCTCGGACCGTCGGGATTCTCGTTGCTGTCGAGGCGTATCAGCTTCGACGTGCCCGGGGCCGGGGACTGTCCCCCGCTCCCGGTCCACGCTTCGGCTCCACGGGCGCTGAAGAGGTCGCGCGCCAGAACGACGGCGCTGCCGATACCGACGCTTCGAACGAACGCCCGACGTGAGACGGCCATGGCATCCTCCTCGGCTCCCGAATAAGGCGGAAGCCGCCGACATACGCGGCGGCCTCCGTCTGTCGACCGGGAGAGGATACCAGGTTTCGCCGGCGGTCTAGAATCCGAACAGCGTGCGAGGCGTTCCGATCCCGGTCACGAAATCCCAGCCGGTGCCGACGTAGATGTTCCAGATCGTCGTTGGCGTCTGGCCGGTCGGCCTAGTGCCGGTGGCCTGCGGGTTCACGTGAATCTGACGGTTCAGGCGTACGTCAGTTTCCGCATGCGGCACCTCTTCTCGTGCACGACCACCGCTACGCCGTCTGCGACCCCTTATCCACGGGGCGATCTGGCCGCGGGGCGTCGCCGCTACCGGCCGAACCACCAGGAGATCTTCACCAGCACCACGTCGTCCGGTCTGGCATCGAACATCGACCGGATGTCCTGGCCGAGATGGAACTCCCCCGGCCTGGAGGAATCCTGCCGCTGCTCGGTCCAGACGACGAACAGGGTCGAGCCGGGGCGGAATTGCCACCGGAAGATCGCGTTGGCGCGGAGCGACTTGAAGTTGAACGACGGGTCGTCGAGGCGGAATGGAGCGGCAGGGCCGCCGCCGTCGGGGTCGACGAGGAACGCGCGCTCGCCGGGGATCGGCGCGATGGCGCTGCCGCCCGTCCCGTAGACGAGGAAGTCGAACGTGCGCGGCACGGCCAGTTCCTTCAGGTTCCAGTAGCGGCCCACCGAGATGAGCGGCTGCACGTAGAGCTGGAGAGAGACGGCTGGCGTCAGCACGAGGTCGACCCGCGTCACCATCGACACCTCCGTCTGATGGAGGTTCGAGAAGACGTAGCGCGCGCCGTAGGTGGCGGTGGCCAGCGGGTCGCCCACGCGCTGGACGTACTGCGCCAGCGCGTCTGTCCGCGACACGTCGGGGCCGGTCGAGATCAGCAGCTTTGACGACGGCTTGAAGGTGAGCGATAACGACACGTCCGAGCCGCGCCCGCCCGCGTCGTTCCATCCGTACGAGCCGTTCAGCGACAGCGCCACCGGCTTGCGCGCATCGGTGCCGACGCCGGCCGACACGTTTCCGCCCGACGGCAGGCGCATCGACGGGCCGCCGCGGGTGAGCGTCTCGTCGAACGAGGGCCGATGCCAGTTCGCGCTGCCGTTGAGACTCCAGTAATTCCTCAGCGTGGCCGATCCCATGAGAAACCAGCCGTCGCTCTGCACCTCGCGGTTGAAGTTCCAGCCCCAGTACTTCGCGACGTAGAGGTTGCGGCTTCGAGTGAGCCGGTCCGGATTCGGCTTCCGCCAGCCGAAGACGGCGTGGGCGCCGGCGAGGTCGCCCTGCGTGTGGTACCCGAGGTCGTTGGACTCGAATCCCGGGCTGACACCCCAGAGCGCCGCGTTCACGGTCCACGACCCGGCGTTGCGGTTGAGATTCACGCGGCCGTACCACCCGGACATGGTCGTGGCGGCCGGGTCGAGCGACACCTCGGGTGCGTCCGGGCGCTGCTCGTAGCGCTGCGGCGCCATCTGCAGCCTCGTGATCGCCGCGGTGCTCCCGCTGACGTGGCTCGCGGCCATGCCGCCGGTGACGACCCAGGTCCTGGCCGCGTCCAGGAACACGTAGCCGTCGGCCCCGGTCACCGTGGCCCGGTTGACGAGCAGGTCACCGAGCGCCGGCGTGCGGAGGTCGCGCTCGACGTCGGTCGCGATGAAGCCGAACCCGCCGCGCGGGAGGTCGTGCTTGACGCGCGCGACGAGATAATTGGACGGCGGCTCCACCTCCTCGCTCCACTCCCGCGTGCCGTCCGAAAGCCGCGCGGACTCGGCGGACGTGAAGGCGTCGAGCACGCCGAAGCTCCACCCACCCGCCGTCTTGCCCGTGAGCTTGGCCGCACCGACGATCGTCGTGGACCCCGGGCGGTCGACAAACGGCGCCTCGGCCTCGCCCTGCGGCGCGCGCCCGATGCGCCGCGAGTAGAAGAGCGTCGGCTCCGAACTGTTGAACCCCCAGAACGAGTTGGCGCCTCCGTGGCCGAACTGCCCGAAGATCTGTGCCCCCTCGATGAAGAACGGGCGCTTTTCCTCGTAGAAGGTCTCGAACGCCGTCAGGTTGACGACGGCCGGGTCGACCTCGACCTGGCCGAAATCGGGATTGACCGTGGCGTCGAGCGTCAGCGTGCTGCTGACGCCCCACTTGAGGTCGACTCCCGCGCCGGCGAATGCGCGCGACCCGTCGTTGAACGGATCGCCGGTGCCCGGCGGGGCGATGAACTCGCCGCGGGAGACGGCGTACGGCAGCAGTTCGAGGTGACTGGCCTTCGGGATGCCGTCGAGATCGACCAGGTGCGCCATTCGCGACGCCAGCCCGTTCTCCGTCTTCGGCACCATCACGAGCCAGGAGTACTCGTTCTTGCGCCGGACGAAGCGCTGGACGTTGATGCCCCAGGTCTGGTGCGCGCCGGGCTGGTAGCGGAGCTGCGAGAGCGGAATGCGCAGCTCGACCGACCACCCCTTGTCGTCGACACCGACGGCCGACTCCCACACGGCGTCCCAGGTGTTGTCCTCGCTCGTGTCGTTGTAGAGAACGCCGTCGTACTGCTCTCCCGCCGCGCTGACGCCGAACTCGAAGCCGGTGAGATGGTCGTGCTGCGGGTCGAGGTAGACCATCACCCAGTCGGCGTCAGGCGTGGTGTCTCGCCGAGCCAGGCGGCGCGTGATCTGGTCCGGGTGCGCGTCGAGGAGCCGCAGGCCGACGTAGATCGCCCGGTCGTCGTACAGGACGCGCACCTCGGTCGGCTCGGTCGCGGGCCGACCTTCGTTCGGGTCACTTTGCAGGAAGCCGGCCGCCGGCGTGGCGCGCTGCCAGGCCTCTTCGTCCAGCCGGCCGTCGATGACGATCGCCTGGGCCCTGGCGGCGCGGACATCGCGAACGGGCGGCGCGGGGGGCTGGGCGGAGGCCACGGCGCCGGGGACGAGGGCACCGGCGACGAGCCAGCGAAGTACGGCGTGACGAGCGATCATCCGGATTCCGAGGGGGCCGTTCAGTCTATCGCATGCCGGCTCGCGACTCGCGGCTCGCGGCATTCGGCAACCCTAAAGGGTCGCCCTACGCACGGACGTGACCTCTGGAGGCTCGTGTGTCGGGCGGGCCTTCAGGCCTGCCATCTGAGACAGATCTACGAAGTTGAGCCGCCTCCGGTTCAGTCTCCGGCGGTCCCTGTTGATCGCACCGCGGAAAAGTATCACGATTGGGCGTCTCGACGCCGGTGTCACAGTTGGGTCACCGGTTCAACCATGCGGGGAGTCACATGCAGCACCTGTCGAAATTTTCGGTCATTGCCCTGGTCCTCTTCCTGGCGGCGAGCGCGGGTCCCCGGCCGGCCGCTCAGGGAGCCGATCCGCGGGCGCGGATACTGGACAGTATCGACGCGCGACGCGCGGACTACACCGACGTGGCGATGCAGATCTGGAGCTTCGCCGAGTTGGGCTATCTCGAGACCAGGAGCAGCGCGCTGCTGCAGCAGAAGCTGACGGCGGCCGGCTTCACCGTCAAGGCCGGCGTCGCCGACATCCCGACCGCCTTCGTGGCCAGCTACGGCAGCGGCAAGCCGGTCGTCGCGTTCGTCGGCGAATTTGACGCCTTGCCGGGTCTCTCGCAGGCCGCTGTCCCCGAGCGGAAGCCGATCGCCGCCGGCGCCCCGGGCCACGGCTGCGGCCACAACCTGCTCGGCACCGGATCGATGGCAGCCGCCATCGCCGTGAAGGACTGGCTCGCGGCGAGCGGCCGTCCCGGCACGGTGCGCTACTACGGCACGCCGGCCGAAGAAGGCGGCGGTGCCAAGGGTTACATGGTCCGCGCGGGATTGTTCGACGACGTGGACGCGGCGATCTCGTGGCACCCGGGGCAGGCGAACGACGCCAGCCCGTCGAGCAACCTCGCCATCGTGTCGGCCAAGTTCCGCTTCCACGGCGTCGCCGCGCACGCCGCGGCCGCGCCCGATCGCGGGCGGTCCGCACTCGAGGCGGTCGAGGCGATGGACGCAATGGTGAACATGATGCGCCAGCACGTGCCGCAGGAGACGCGGATCCACGACATCATCACCAATGGCGGGGCGGCCGAGAACATCGTGCCCGACTTCGCCGAGGTCTCCTACATGGCGCGCCACCCCGACATGCGCGTCCTCGACGGCATCTGGCAGCGCATCGTCGACGCGGCCCGGGGCGCCGCGCTCGGCACGGGCACGACGATGGATTTCGAGATGACCAGCGCCGACTACAACATCCTGCCGAACGCCTACCTCGCCGACCTCCAGCGGAAGAACCTGCAGGCGGTCGGTGGCGTGAAGTACTCGCCCGAGGAGCGGGCGTTCGCCGAAGCGCTGCGCAAGACGATGATCGGCCCGCTGATGCCGCTCGGCTCCGAGGAGCAGGTGCAGCCGCCATCCGAGACGATCACGCCGGCCTCGACCGATCTCGGCGACGTCAGCTGGAAGGTGCCGACCAGCCAGGTGATCACCGCGACGTGGGTGCCCGGCACGGCGGCCCACAGCTGGCAGGCCGTCGCGTGCGACGGGATGTCGATCGGCATCAAGGGGATGATGGTCGCCGCCAAGACGATGGCGCTCACCGGGATGGACCTGTTCACGAGCCCCGACCATCTGGCCCGGGCCCGGGCCGAGTTCGACCGGCGGCGTGGCGGTGCCGTCTACACCTTCAAGCTCGGCAACCGCCAGCCGCCGCTCGACTACCGGAAGTAGGGTTACTTCTTCTTCGCGAACTCCCGAATCCGGCGAATCTCGTCGGCCGGGATGTGCAGGAACTCCAGGAACTCCTGGTGCTCGTCCGGCGCCGAGCGCTCGAACTCGACGTGCCAGGCGTGCATCTGGTCCTCCGAGAAGCCGCACCCGCGCATGATCGCCACCCACTTGTCCTTCGTGATCATCTGATTCCTCCTGAGTCCTTTGTGTCCGAGCAGCGTGAGGATGACGCGCTGGTGGCTGCGGAGCGCCTCGATCTCCCCGTCGAGTTCCACCAACCGCCTCTTCAGCACCGCCGCCGCGTCGCCGGCCGGGGAGCTCAGCACCGATCGGATGTCGGCAAGGCTCAGGCCCGCGTGTCGGTACGCGCGGATCTGCCGGAGCCGATCGACCTCCCGCTCGCCGTACTGCCGGTAGTTGCCGGCCGTCCGCCCGGACGCCCTCAGCAACCCGATCGATTCGTAGTACAGCACCGTGCTGCGGCTGAGACCGCAGCGCCTGGCCAGTCGAGTCACGGTCAACATGTGCTGATCCCAGGATGAACCCTGCAGTTCTAGACAGGTCAAGAAGCATTCAGTATGCAGTAGGCAGCCTGCCCTGAGCGAGCGAAGCGAGTCGAAGGGTGGCGGTGGCCAGAGGAAGTGCCAGGTACGCAGTGAGAAGTACGAAGTAGCAGGTCAAGCATGCGGCGTAAGGCGTGAGGCGTAAGCCGTCAGCCTTCGGCCGTAAGGCGAAGCCGTACTCCAGAGACGCTACCAAGCCGGACCGAGGTTTGTCGACCGGGGACGGCCGGAGATCCGGTACACTTTCAGAAACATGACCTGGGTGCCACTCGCGGTCGTCGCCTGCGCCACGCTCGTCCTCAACCTGCCGTTCGGGTTCTGGCGGGCCGGCGTGCGCAAATTCTCGCTCGCGTGGTTTCTGGCCGTGCACGCGCCAGTACCGCTCATCGTCGGCATGCGGTTCGCCGCCGGCCTGGGGTGGCGCCTCAGCACCTTCCCGGTGCTGGTCGGCGCCTTCTTCGGCGGCCAGCTGCTCGGAGGCCGCATGCGGTCGGCCATCAAGGGAGCCTGACGTGTGGCGCCGGCCTCCTGGCCGGCATGAGGCAGGCCTGAAGGCCCGCCCTACACACGATCCTGTCCGAG
>PMKG01000375.1 GCA_003157675.1 Acidobacteriota bacterium | reverse complement strand
GACGATGGCCGCGATGCTGGGCGCCTTGCCGCTGGCCCTCGGCCGGGGCGTCGGGTCCGAGCTGCGCCGGCCGCTCGGCATCACGATCATTGGCGGTCTGATCGTGAGCCAGGTCCTCACGCTCTACACGACACCGGTCGTCTACCTCTATCTCGACCGGCTGCAGAACTGGTGGTACCGCTGGAGACGTTCATGAGCCGGACGATCACTCGTGGCCGCCGCGCGCGGCTGGCCATACTCCTCACCGCCGCGGCGCTCGCCCTGGGGTCGGGCGCCTGCGTCGTCGGCCCGAATTACCATCGCCCGGAAGCGCCGGTGTCCCCCGCGTTCAAGGAGGCGCCGCCCGACGGCTGGAAGCGTGCCGAGCCGTCGGACGGCGTGATCCGCGGCCCGTGGTGGTCGGTCTACGGCGACCCGGCGCTCGACGAGCTCGAGCGGCGGATCGACGTGTCGAACCAGACCGTGCTCGCCGCCGAAGCCAACTACCGGGCGGCGGCCGACGCCGTGCGGGCGGCCCGCGGCGCGCTGTTCCCGAGCGTGACCGGCGGCGTCGCGGCCACCGAGGCGCGGCCGACTACAGCGGGCTTGACCGGCGTGTCGTCGTCGGCGAGGACGACGCTGCAGGTCCCGACGGTGGACCTGTCGTACCAGGCGGACGTGTGGGGCGCCATCCGGCGGACCGTGCGCGCGGCGACGGCCACGGCGCAGGCGAGCGCGGCCCAGCTCGAGAATGCGCGCCTCATCGTGCAGGCCGACCTCGCGATCGACTACTTCACGCTGCACGGCCTCGACGGCGACATCGACCTGCTCGAGAAGACCGTGGCGTCCTACGAGGAGTACCTGGCGCTGACGAAAGCCCGCCAGACGGCCGGCGTGGCGAGCGGCGCCGACGTGGCCCAGGCCGAGGCGCAGTTGAGCGCGGCGCGCGCGGAACTAACCGACCTCGGCGTGGCCCGCTCCCAGTTCGAGCACGCCGTGGCGATCTTGACCGGCCGGCCGCCGGCCGAGGTGACCATCCCGCGGCAGACGCTGTCGGCCGACCCGCCGCAGATGCCCGTGGCCCTGCCCGCGGCGCTGCTCGAGCGCCGGCCGGACATTGCCATTGCCGAGCGCCAGATGGCGGCGCAGAACGAGCAGATCGGCATCGCGCAGGCGGCGCTCTTTCCCACGGTGGGTCTGAGCGGATCGGCCGGCCTGCAGGGAACGTCGCTCTCGAACGTATTCAGCGTGCCGGCACTGTTCTGGTCGCTCGGCGCGAACGCGGTTGAGCTGATCTTCGATGCCGGCCGGCGGCGCGCCATCACTGACCAGCAGCGGAACCTGTTCGACGCGAGCGTGGCCAACTACCGGCAGACCGTGCTGACCGCGCTCCAGCAAGTGGAGGACGCGATGGCGGCCCTCCGTATCCTGGAGCGCGAGGCGGCGCAGGTGGCCGACTCGGTGAGCGCCGCCCGGGCGTCGCTCGACATCTCCACGGCTCAGTACAAGGCCGGTGTCGTCAGCTCGTTGCCGGTCATTACGGCGCAGGCGACGCTGCTTCAGAACCAGCGGTCCGCGGTGGACATCGTGACGCGGCGTCTCCTCGCCAGCGTGCAGCTCATCGAGGCGCTCGGCGGAGGGTGGGACGCGTCGCGGCTCCCATCGGCCGCGCGTTGATGCTGGCAGGCCTGAAGGCCCGCCCTACACACGGTCCTGCGCCGTCCGTGCGTAGAGGCCCGCCCTACAAAGCAGGGCTGAAGCCCAGCTCCGACTGTTGACGCTCGGCAGACTGTCCGTGTGTAGGGCGATCCTTCAGGGTTGCCGATCACCAACCCCCGTCACCAACCCCCGTCTTGACCCGCCTCGCGGCACGGCGTAGCATCCCGCCAACCACCCGACCCGTATCTGCGATCGAGGTACATCCATGATTCGCAAAGCGTCAGTCAGCCTCGCGATCCTGATCCTCGCCCTCGCGGGCGCATCCTGGGCCGCGCCCGTGCGGCTGGCCCGGCATCCCGACTACCACGCCGGCAAGATCGCCTTTAGCTACCTTGGCGACATCTGGGTCGCCAGCGAAGACGGCTCGAACGTCGTCCGGCTCACCGACAACACGGGGCGCGACGTCTACCCGCGCTTCTCCCCGGATGGGAAGTGGATCGCCTTCTCGTCGAACCGTGACGGCAACTACGACGTCTTCGTCATCCCGGCGACGGGCGGCGCGGCGAAGCGGCTGACCTACCACACCGGCAACGACGAGGTGGTCGGCTGGTCGCGCGACTCGACATCCGTGCTGTTCCGCTCGGCGCGCGGCGACGGGGCCTTTCCGACGGTCGCGACGCTCTACGAGGTGTCGATCGACGGCGGGATGGAGCGGGCGCTGCCGGTCGACTGGGGCTACTGGGGCGCCTACTCGCCCGACGGAAAGCAGATCGTCTTCAACCGGCACCCCAGCGTCTGGTCCCGGAAGCACTACCGCGGCAGCTATGCCGCCGACCTGTGGGTGGGCGATCTCGCGCAGAAGACCTACCGGCGGCTGCTCGGCGACGAGCGCTACAACCGCTACTGGCCGATGTGGGGGCCGAACGACCAGATCTACTACGTGGCCGACCCGCTGCCGAACGACAGGACCGTGAAGCCCGGGAGCCCGGACGCGCGTCGCAGCGTCAACAACATCTACCGGATCGGCGTCGTCGGCGGCACGCCGGTGCAGGTGACCAGGCACACCTCGGGGAGCCTGTTCTGGCCCTCGATGTCGAGCGACGGCAAGGTGATCGTCTACGAGGAGGGCTTCGGCATCTGGAAGCTGGACGTGGCATCGGGCCGCACCACCGAGATCAAGCTCGACATCGCGACCGACGACAAGGAGAACGAGGTCGACGCCGAGCGCGTGGACAACGAGCTCGACGCCTTCGACCTCTCGCCCTCGGGCCGGCGCGCGGTCGTCGTCACGCGCGGGCAGATCCTGACGATCGCCACCGACCGCGGCGACATCACGCGCATCGCGCCCGACGCGATGGCGTCGCGGAGCCAGTCGCCGAAATGGTCGTTCGACGGCAAGTTCCTCGCTTTCATCTCGGACCGATCCGGCCGCGACGAGATCTGGATCTGCGACCCGGACGGCAAAAACCTGAAGCAAGTCACGTCGCTCAACAACGAGAAGGGATCGCTGCTGTGGACGCCGGACTCCAAGCTGCTGCTCTACACGGCGGCGGACAAGAAGCTCTACGCGCTGCGCGATATCACCGCGACCGTCGAATCCGTGCCGCTGATCGCCAGCTCGGTGATGAGCAAGAAACTGGCCGAGGGGGT
>PMKG01000007.1 GCA_003157675.1 Acidobacteriota bacterium | reverse complement strand
TGGATAGAGCGTCTGGCTACGAACCAGGAGGTCGCAGGTTCGAGTCCTGCAGGGCGCGCCAAACTCCTCTCTTTTAGTCCCTTTCGGCGCGTCGATCTTCACACGGTCAGTCTTGCATCGTCTCGACTTCCCTGCAGCACCGATGCAATGGCGCCGGACGTAATTGCGCTAGCATGGAGCTGCTCGGCGCCGGAGCGGCGCGGGGTGCGCGCCCAGCAACCAGCAAGTGATGTATTCCGGCGAGACGATCTCAGGAGGCAGGCCGTGACACTTCGCATGGCGACCTCGTTCGGGATGATGTTGGTCGCAGGAGCCTGCGTCACGGTCGCGGAGATGGCACGCTGGCAGATCGTCAAGAATACGATTTCCAAAGCGCCCGAGGGGCACCGTTTTGGATTGATCCGCTGGTACTCGAACCCGCGCCGCACCATGATGTTGTGGGGTCAGCATCGTCGGCTCTATCCCCGCAGCACACTTCGTCTCCTTTACGTGCTCCTCTTCGCGGCAGGAGTCACACTAGGAATCGGAGCGTGGATTCTCTGATTGCTCGTTCGAGATTCGAAGGTCCTCCGCCAAGCGCACGCCGGATAGGCCCGCTGCGTGACCTCACCCAAGAGGGGGCCTCTGCCCCATGTGCGGAGCGGCGAACTTTGGGCTATGTCGATTAGCAGGGGCGGACCAGAAGGGCTCGCCCCAGGTAGTGCGGCTACGCGGCTGGCGGAACGACCCGCCGACGCATGCGGCCTTCACTAGCCTGGTTGGAGATGCCGAGCATGGCCGACGCAATTCCGGTGCTGCATTGTCTCAATTCGAAGTGTGAGCCCGATAGTCTCTTGCGCCCTGTCGGACTACCCACGGCCGCTCAGAGCCAGTGGGAGTGCCCTAAGTGCAAGGCCCACTTCTCCTATTACCACAAGAGCAAGAAGCTCGTTGCCTCGTCGTCCTCGACACACTGGAACTGGCCGAAGAGGCGGTGACTTTGAGCCCCTACCCCTTCCCGGGCGGGTCGCAGCTCGACCACGGCGACGGTCGCACGGTAATGGGTTCAAGTGGGGGGCGGACCAGGACGGCCCCCCCAGGCGGCAGGCTACGCGGCTCGGCGGAGCACCGAGCCCTGCAATTTAGGGTGTAGTACCGTCAGGGCGCGCCACTTCCCACACGCCAGGCTCAAGGCTCAGGCCCCCGAAGCGCCGCTCGTCACGATGGCGGGCAGGGCGCGCCAACCTCCGCTCGCCGTCGGCTCGCCACGCTTCTCCGGCGAGCTACGGTTGGCAGGCCATCTTTCAGCCACCGTCGGCCGAATACCTTTCCTTCGGCGAGCGTCGGCCGATGAAGCGGTGGCGTGGTTCATGGCCTTTCCGTTCATTTTGGGGTACAACTCCCAGCCATGTTCAGGACACTCGCGATCCTCACCGTTGCCACCCTCGTCCCGCTCTCGCTCCACGGGCAAGATAGGCCAGCGCCGGCCGCCGCGGAAAAGGCCGCGCTCTCGCAGGCCGCTTCCAAGCCGGACACGAGCGCCGACTACTCGCAGGAGGCGTACCTCTTCGAGAAGCTGGCGACGGTCTACCACTTCGAGAATGACGGGCGAGGATTCCGGATCCACACCGGCCGCTGCCGTGTCCAGAGTGAAGCGGCGCTCCAGTCCCTGGGACAGCTGGTGTTCGCGTATAGCGCGAGCACCGAACGAATGACCATCAACTTCGTGCGCGTCGTCGGGGCGGATGGATCCGTGGTCAACGCCGGCGAAGGCGCCGTGCAGGACATGACGAGCGCGATCGCGCGCGAGGCCCCGGTCTACAGCGACTTGCGCGAGAAGCACATCACCGTCCCGTCGCTGCGGCCCGGCGCGGTGCTCGAGTACGAGATTCGCGTGGACTACCAGCAGCCGCTCGCTCCAGGTCAATTCTGGATGGACTACGTCTTCGAGAATGGCGTGATCACGCTCAGCGAAACGCTCGAGTTGGATGTCCCGGCGGGACGCAAGCTGCAGATCAAGACACAGCCGGGTTTCGAACCGAAGACCGCCGAAGCGAACGGCCGCCGAAGCTATGCCTGGACCAGTCAATTCCTGAAGCGTCCCGACGAGAAGAAGACGTCGGCGAAGCCGAAGAAGCCGCGCGACCGGGCCGACGTTGCGGCCTCGACGTTTGCGACGTGGGACGAACTCGCTGCCTGGTATGCCGGACTCGAGAAGGACCGCACGAGGCCGAGTCCGGAGCTCGCCGCAAAGGCCCGGGAGCTGACGAGGGACGCGAAGACCGATCGCGAGAAGGCGCAGGCGATCTACGACTTCGTGGCAAAGAACTTCCGCTACGTCAGTCTCTCGTTCGGCGTCGGCCGATACCAGCCGCACGCCGCCTCGGAGGTCTTCGCCAACCAGTACGGAGACTGCAAGGACAAGCACACCCTGCTCGCGGCCATGCTGGGCGTGGTCAACATCAACGCCGACACCGTGCTGATCCATTCGCAGCGCAAGCTGGATCGCGACGTTCCGGCGCCCTCGCAATTCGACCACGTCATCACCGCGGTACACGTCGGGCCGGAACGCGTGATCGTGGATACCACGTCGGAAATCGCGCCGTTCGGGGCCCTGTGGGGCGCGATTCGCCACAAGGATGCGGTCCTCGTCACCGCGGCGGGCAAGTCCGAAATCGTGCAGACGCCGGCCGGGTGGCCGATGCCGACCGTACAGAAGATCGAAGTGGACGGCAGAATCAGTGAACTGGGACGCTTGGAGCGCACGGTCAAGTACACGTCGCGCGGCGACCTCGAGCTGGCGTTCCGCAGCGTGCTCCGCAAGTTGCCCCAGCCGAACTGGCAGGAGTTCGTTCAGCGGGTCGCCAACCTCGACGGCATGGCCGGCGAGGTGAGCGATATCAAGACGGGCGACATCTCCGACACGCGAAGCCCTTTCGAGCTCACATTCACGATGGTGACGCCGAACTTCGTGGACTTCACGAGCAAGAAGTCGAAATTCGCATTGCCGTTGCCCCACATCCGCCTGCCCGGGCTGGATGTCGACGACGCGGACCCGGCCGATCTCACTGGTGAAGACCTGGTCCAGACCTCGATTCGCATCATCTTCCCGGTGCGGTACAAATTGACCCTGCCGGTTCCGGTCACGATGAAGCGTGAATACGCCGAATTCCGATCGTCGTACCAGTTCGACAAAGGCGTGCTCACGGCTTCGCGCGAACTGCAGGTGCTGTCTCCCGAAGTAGTCCCTGCCCAGGCCGCCAGCCTCGATGCGTTTCGCAACGTGGTCACGAAGGATGCGGCGCAGGACGTCGGGTTCGAGACCGACGAAGTGGCCGCCTCGGCGGCCACGAAGGGCGCAAGTGAGGACGAGATCTTCGATGCCGCCGGGTCCGCGTATCGCAGCCGCAATTACAAGATGGCGGCGGACCTTTACGAGAAGGTCCTGGAGCTGAATCCAAAGCACAAGCGGGCCTGGACCTACCTCGGGCAGTCCTACGTGGCGGATGGGCGCCTCGAGAAGGCGGAAAGCGCTTACAGGAAACAGGTCGAGCTGAGCCCGTACGACGAGATCGTCTATAACAGCCTGGGCCTCCTCTACGAGCGGATGCACAAGTACGTCGACGCGGCGGCGCAATACCGCAAGCAGATCGAGATCAATCCGCTGGACCGATATGCGCATCGGAACCTCGGCCTGATGCTGGTGCGGCGCCGCCAGTTCGAACAGTCGATCCCGGAACTCGAGCAGGCGGTGTCCATCAATGGTGAGGACGCGTTCGTTCAACAGCAGCTCGGCAATGCGTATCTGAAGACCGGCAGGAAGGACAAGGCTCTCGAGACCTACGACAAGGTCCTCAAGGCGTCGCCGATTCCGCAAATCTGGAACAACGTCGCCTACGCGCTGGCGGAGGAGAAGGTCTCGATAGACCGCGCGCGCAAGTACGCCGAATCTGCGGTGGCGACGACGATCGCGGCCCTGAACAGTCTGCCCTTGGACCAGGTGATCGAGAAAGGTCCACGCCTGAGCGACTCGCTGGCCTCCTACTGGGACACGCTCGGTTGGGTGTACTTCCAGGAGGGGAATCTCGACGAGGCGGAGAAGTACGTCCGGGCGTCGTGGGAAATCGCGCAGGGAGGCGAGGTCGGGGATCACCTGGCGCAGATCTACCAGAAACGGGAAATGAAAGATCGTGCCGTCGAGATGTTCGCGGAAGCCATGTCGGCCGTGACTCCGGTTCAGGAGACACGAGGGCGCTTGGCTGCGCTGGTCGGCGAGAAGCAGGTGGATGCGCTCGTGGATTCCACGCGCGGCAAGCTTGGCGAGGCGCGCACCTATCCGCTGGGCAAAGCCACGCAGGACGGAGATGCCGAGTTCCACATCGTTCTGCGCGGCCGGTCGGTCGAAGACGTCTCGTTCGCGAAGGGCAGTTCGTGGCTGAGAGAGTTCGCAGACAAACTCAAGGCGCTCAAGTACCCGGCTCTCGGCGCGAACAGCGACACAAGGCTTTATCGACTCGGCATCGTCACCTGTTCGAAGGCCGCGGCGTGCAATCTCGTGCTGGTNNTTGGTACCCTCCAAGGCTGCCTTCGAGGGCGCGACCGACGTTCCGCAGGAAATACAACGTTTGTTCGATCGGGTAGGGGAGCGGCAGTGACCGGGAAGATCGCGCTCGCAGGCTCGGTGCGCTCCGAGGCTGTCGGACCTGTCGGCGCCGCCTGTGCGGATGCCGGGGAGATCTGTCATCTCGTGGACGAGGCCGCGGGACCGAGGCATCGGTCGAACCACTGCAGCGATTCCTTGATCTGGTCGGTCCGCGGCAGCGAATGCCCACCCGGATATACGAGCCGCTTCTTGTCTCCCGCAGGCGTGCCGGGCAGGTCGAAGCGCGGAGCGGCTCACGAGCGAGGCGCCCGGCCCTGACGCTGGAACTCCGGCCAGCGGCGTGACGTCGTCGAGCGCGCGCGGGGTTGACCGCCAACTGTAGCGCGCCTGACACCCGGTCTTCGCTGCACGGGTCCCGGGCCGTCCCGCCTGCAAGAACCTG
>PMKG01000126.1 GCA_003157675.1 Acidobacteriota bacterium | reverse complement strand
GGCGCGTTCACCGGCGCCGTCGCCGATCAGCCCGGCGTGATCCGCGCGGCCGCGGGCGGCACGCTCTTCCTGGACGAGATCGGCGACCTCGGCCTCGACGTGCAACCCAAGCTGCTCCGCTTCCTGGAGTCGGGGGAGGTCCAGCCGCTCGGCGAGTCGCGCCCGCAGAAAGTCGACGTGCGCATCATCGCCTCGACCAACCGGCATCTCGACGAGCTCGTCGCCGAGGGGCTCTTCCGCGCCGATCTCTTCTACCGGCTGAACGTCGTCCCCTTCCGCCTGCCGCCGCTCAGGGAGCGACGCGAAGAGGTGCCGCCGCTGGCCGAGCACTTCCTCACCCGCGCGGCGCGCGAGTT
This sequence comes from Acidobacteriota bacterium, assembly GCA_003157675.1. Lineage (GTDB taxonomy): Bacteria > Acidobacteriota > Vicinamibacteria > Vicinamibacterales > Fen-181 > FEN-299. The sequence continues at coordinate 2,311 of PMKG01000126.1, read as the reverse complement.
TGGCAAGGACCGCCTGCGCCTGTCGGAAGAGACGATGGAGTACCTGGTGCTCTATCGCTGGCCGGGCAATGTGAGGCAGCTCGCGAACGAGATGCGGCGGCTGGCCGCGATGTCCGAAGCCGGCGCCGTGCTGATGCCCGAGCATCTCGACCCGGCGATCACCGCCGGCCGGCGGACCGTGCCGGTCGAGCGCGGTCCGCTGACGCCGACCGAGGTCGTCTTCCGGCTCGACCAGCCGCACGCCGCGCTCATCGAGCACGCCGAGCGCGCGCAGATCCGCTACGCGCTGGCACAGTGCGCCGGGAATCTCGAGAGCGCCGCGCGCATGCTGGGCCTGTCGCGCAAGGGTCTGTACCTGAAACGCCAGCGGCTGGGGTTGGAGTAGGGCCCCGGCAGGCCCCAAGGCCCGCCCTACACACGGTCTTGTCGGAGCAGGGCTTCAGCCCTGCTCTGCGGCGACAGCCGATATCAGTTTGTCCACTTCCGCATCGGTGTTGCAGACGTGGAAGGATGCGCGAACGGCGTCGAGCCCCGCCTCGGTGACGCTGCGGACGCGGAGGCGCCGCGCGGTCAGCGCGTTTGCCACCTGCCCGTTGTTGCGCCCGGGAATCCGGAACGTCACCATGGCCGATCGGGCCTCGGCTTCGGCCGGCGAGAGGAGTTCCACCGACTTCTGTGCCTGAAGCGCCTTACGGAACCGCTCGGCCATCGCCTGGTTGTGCTGCCAGATCCTCGGCAGGCCGAGGGCCGCCACGAAGTCCACCGCCGATTCGATCCCGTAGATGAGCGCGGCGTTCTGCGTCCCGTATTCGAACCGCTGAGCGTCCGCTCGGAGCGTCAATTGCCGTTCCGCCAGCGACGTCGCCTGGTCCGAGTAGGCGCCGACCACCGTCGACTCCAGCTCCGGCAGGCGGTCGCGCCTGACGTACAAGATGCCCGTTCGCTTCGGGCCCATCAGGAACTTGTGGCAGCTGGCGGCGAAGCAGTGAGCGCCGGTCGCCGCGATGTCGATCGGGAACTGCGCCAGCGACTGCGCGCCGTCCAGGGCGAACCACACGTGCCGCTCGTCGGCGAGGCGGCCGATCTCGGCCACCGGCAGGATCTGCCCGGTCGTGCACGTCACGTGGCTGACGAAGATCAGCCGCGTGCGAGGCGTCATCAGCGCGCGAATGCGTTCCACGGTGCCCGCCCGGGTTCCGAGATCGGGCTCGAACGTCCGCAAGACGATGCCGGCGGTCCCGATCTTATGAAGCAGCGGGATGACAAGCGCCGGGTGCTCGTGTGTCGAGGTGATGACCTCGTCGCCCTTCTCGAGCGGCAGGCCGTTCAGGACGATGTTGATGCCCTCGGTGGCCGTGCTCACCAGCGCGATCTCACCTGCCGAGCACGACGGCCCCAGCAGCGACGCGCACTTGCCGCGAATCCGCGTCCAGTCGCTCTCGCTGTGGCCGGGTGCCGGGGACAGCTCCTCCCGATCCATCTCCGACTTGACCCGGTCGCTGACCGCGCGTGGCGAGGCACCCAGCCCTGCGGTGTTGAAATACGCGTAGTCGGCTGGGAGTTGGAACTGCTGTCGAAGGTCGCGCCACAGGTCCGACGTCGCCTGGCGGCGGGGCGCGAGGTCACCCGCAACAGTGCCGGCCGCGTCGGGCGGGAGCATCAGGGCGCCGGCTGTCGCGCCGAGGCCCGCCAGGAAGTCGCGTCGTTCGATCATCGTGTCTGCCTTCACTGAAGTGAGATCGTGAAGCCGGCCGAGCCGTCCACGTGAGCCTCGAAGTCGGCGTACCGGCTGGCCTCGACCACGGACCGGCGGAACGGGACGTCGAGCGTGCCATGGTGCACGCCGCGAACGTCGCGGCCCGCCGGGAGGAGTATGTGGAGCCGCACATCGGCCCTGTCCGCCTCGACCTCGATGTCGAGCCGGTCGCCGGCGTGCCGGAACGCGTAGCCGACCCCCCGGCCTGACGCCGCGTAGCAAACCGACGCCTCTGCTTCGGACAGGCCGGCGGCCAGCCACCGGGGCGCCAGCGTGACCGCGTCGAACCCGCACCCGTCGTCCACGATCCCGGCGAGGCCTTCGACAAGCGCCCAGAGCATGGCGCTCGACCCCCACCCGTCGGTGGGCGACGCCTCCGGGCTCGTGCTGGTGTCGACGCTGCACGCGGTCCCGTCGGGAAAGTACCAGAGATAGGTCTCTCCCTTCGCCGAGATGAGCCGGTAATACTGCTCGAGGATCTCGATGCCGTACGCCTCGAACCCGTGCTCGAATGCCGCGCGGGCCAGTTCACCGCCGACCAGCGGCATGATCCCG
>PMKG01000377.1 GCA_003157675.1 Acidobacteriota bacterium | reverse complement strand
GGTGATCCCCCGGTCGTAGGCCGAGGCGGCCTCCTTGAACATCCCCTGCTGGTAGTAGCACTCGCCGATGAAGTACTGCGCGTCGCCCGCCTGCTCGGAGCGCGGGAACTTGCTGATGTAGTTCTCGAACCCGGTGACGGCCAGGTTGTATTGCGAGGCCACGTAGTCCGCCCAGGCGCTGTCGTAGAGACGCTGCGGCGACTGCGCCGGAGGCTGCGCGCCCTGTCCCGCCGCCGGCGGCGGCTGCGCGCCCGCCGGGTTGGCGGCGTCGGCGGCCGGAGGCTGCGCGACCTGGGCGGCTTCCTGCGCCATGGCCGCGCGGATCGCGTCGAGCTCCTGCGACAGGGTGCTGACGCGCACGTTGTTGTCGTCGACCTTCTCGCGGACGACCCGCACGTCGTCGCTGATCGTGTCGATCGACAGCTTCTGGTCCGCAAAGGCCTTGCGCGACACCCCGCCCTGCTCGTCCAGCTTGGTGCCGAGCGCGCGCAGGGTCTCGTTGAGCGCGGTCAGCTGCGCCCGGAGCAGCGCGGTCTGCTCCTGCAGCATCCGGATCTCGGCCATCATCTGCAGGTGTTCCTTGTTGGCAGCCGAGGCGACGCCCGCCGAAGCCTGCGTCAGCGCCGCCACGAGGACGAATCCGAGCACGCGTTCTCGCACCATACCTCTTACTCCGCGTCTGATGGCTGTCGTCGCCGGACCGGGGCATTATCCCATCGTCCGGGGCGGCGGCGCCTATTTCTGCGTGACCACGAAATGGGCCCGGCGGTTCCTGGCCCACGCCGCCTCGTCGTGACCGGGGTCGAACGGGAACTCCTTGCCGTAGCTCACCGTGCGCAGGTGATCGGCGGAAATCCCGAGCGACACCAGGTAGGCCCGCGCCGCGTTCGCCCGGCGCTCGCCGAGCGCGAGGTTGTACTCGGCCGTCCCGCGCTCGTCGCAGTGCCCCTCGATCGTCACGATCCAGCCCGGGTTGTGTTTCAACACGTCGGCGTTCGCGTCGAGTGCCTTCTGCGCTTCGGCGGAGACGTCCGACTGGTTGTAGTCGAAGAATACCGGCTTGAGCGGCGAGTTCCTGTTGATCTCGTCCAGGCTCGCCGAGCTGACCCGGTCCTCGACGATCGGCGCCGGCGCGGCGACGACCGACTCCTTGACGGGCGCGGGCGGCGCCGGCGGCTTGTCAGGCGCGGCGAGCGTCGGCGCCTGGGCCGCGGCGGACGGGGGCGGCGCCGGGTTCTCGACGGGCGGAACGCTCCGGTGGCACGCGCCGACCGACAAGACGACGAGTGCCGCGAGAACGACGGTGCCGACCATCCCCCTGTGGTGTCGCATGTTTCTCCTTCCGCGTCGCTACTTCGACCAATCCGGCGTCTGGTTGTTGCCGACCTTGGTCAGTTGCCGCACGTCCCTGCCCGTGCGATCGATCGTGTACAGCTGGCGGCGGCCGGACCGCGTCGAGCTGAAGACGAGATGGCGCCCGTTGGGCGCGTATGCCGGGCTCTCGTTGCTCCCCTCGCCGAACGTCAACTGACGGATCTCGCCGCTCGCCAGGTCGAGCACCTTGACGTCGAACCCCGACCCGGTCCGGGAGGCGTAGGCGATCTCATTGTACGGCGCCGGCGACCAGGTCGGCCGGTCGCAGTACGACTCGTGCGTCAACAGGCGCAGGTTCAGCCCGTCGGCGTCGACGACGTAGATCTGGGGAGCGCCGGCCCGATCCGACGTGAACGCGATCTGCCGGCCGGTGGGCGACCAGGTGGGCGTCCCGTCGTTCGCCGGGTTGTTCGTGAGCCGCCTGATGCCGGATCCGTCCCGGCTCATGACGTAGATCTCCGCGTGGCCGTCGCGGTTCGACTGGAACGCGATCTTCGTCCCGTCGGGCGACCAGACGGGCAGGAAGTTCTCCTCGCCCCGGCTGTGCAGCGGGTTCTCGATCGTGCCCTGGAAAATGTTCGAGATGAAGATGTCGGGCACGCCACGCCGGTACGACGTGTACGCGATCGAGCGGCCGTCGGGCGACCAGGTCGGGTTGATGTTGAGCGTCCGGTTGACGGTCAGCCGCCGCTGGTTCGCGCCGTCGTAATCGCAGAGGTAAACCTCCTTCACCACGCGCGACTCGACCGTGCCGACCAGGCGCTCGCCGTCGCGGTCGGACACGAACGCGATCTTGGTCCTGGCCACCCCGCGCAACGCGAGCTGCGACTGGAAGATCTCGTCCGACGCCGTGTGCGCGATGAAGCGCGGGTTCGACGCCTGCGCCACGTACTCCCGCCCGAACGCCGCCTGTTGCTGCTTCACGCCGAACAGCCGCACATCCACGCGCAGCGAGTCCCCCTGCTTCTGCACCGTGCCGATGACCAGACCGTCGGCGCCCAGCTCTCGCCACCGGTCGAACGGGATGGCGGAGAGGGAGCGCGCGGGGGGAATCGAGGCGTACGTGTCGCGCGGGATCATCTCGAACTCCCGCTCGAAGGCGAGGTCGGCGAACAAGACCTCGCCGATCGTCTTCGCGGCCGCCACCGTCTCGGCGTCGTTCGAGAGCGGGATGAAATCGGGCACGGCGTAGTGGGGCAGGGCGCCGGATTCTCCCGTGATGGTGAGCGAGATCGCCGGTGGCTGTTGCGGCGGCTGCTGGGGCGCCTGCGCGCCCGGCGCGATCGCCATCAGCGTCACGCCGGCAGCGGCGAGTCCCCACAGTCCGAGCAGGTTCGTTCGTGTCATCAGCGTATGTAGTCGAACTTGAGATAGACGGTCAGCGCCGGGTTCGGGTACGCCGCCGGCAGCGGCGGCAGCTGGCGCAGCATCTGCAGCGCCCGTTGAGCCGCCAGGTCCAGCACGTAGCCGGCCGATTGCTCGACGGCGATGTCGGTGATCTGCCCGTTCCGGAGAATCGTGAACCGCATCACCGTCGTCGCCACCACCCTCTGGTGGAAGTTCCAGTTCTCCTTGATCCGGCGCGCCATCGTCGCGAGGTAGTCCGGGCAGCAGAAGCTGCCGACGTCCATCGCCCCGCCGGTGCCCGCGCCACCGGTCGCCAGGCCGAGGCCAAGACCGCTCACTCCCGTGTCGGCGAAACTCGACCCGGGCTTCTCCTCGGGGCCGGTCGTCGGCGTGCGCCCGATGGCCTCGTCGGACCCGAAGGCGGGTTCGTTCGGTGGCGGCGTGCGCCGCGCTCTCGAGGGCGTCTTCGGCGCCGGCACCGTCATCAGCGGCGCCTTCGCCGCCGGGGGCCGCATCGGCTGCGGACGTTTCGGGGCCGCCGTCGCCACCTGCTGCACCGGCCGTCCGCCCAGCGGATTGACCCCGCCGTTCGCGGGCCCGCCCGACCCGCCGAGGCTGACCGACATGACCACCCGGGGCGCCCGCGACCCGGCCGCCGGCATCCACCGGGCCGGGCCGAACACGATCGCCACCGCGGCCAGCGCGTGCGCCGCCAGCGAACAGACCACCATCGGCCTGAGCCGGTGGCCGGCTGACTGGCGATCGAGCAGGACGGCGGTGACGGCTTCCATGGTGGCTCCGCCCGTCAGCGCGACTCGGGGAACTTCGCGACGATCCCCACCTTCTCGACGCCGGCCTCCTTCAGGCGATCCATCACGTCCATCAGGTCCTGGACGCTCAGGCCCGCGTCGCTCTGCAGGTACACTTCCTTGTCGGAGTGCCACCGCAGGGCCTGCCGCACGCGTTCGGCGAGCACGGCGAACGGCACGCTGTCGGGCCCCACCTGCACGCGGCGGTCCCGGTGGAACGACAGCGGCACGGTGACGTAGAGGCGCTGCGTGTCGATCTCCTGCGCCCGGCGCGCCTGCGGCAGCGCGACGTCGATGCCGCGCTGCATCATCGGCGCGGTGACCATGAAGATGATGAGCAGCACGAGCATCACGTCGACGAGCGGCACGACGTTGATTTCGCTGAGCGTGGTCACGACGCGTCGCGACCGCGCGCGCCTGCCGCCCGTCTCGATCGGCTGCACCTTCGGCATCGCGTCCCGCCGTCCTAGGAGAAGTTCCGCTCGGCGATGTTCAGGAACTCGAGCGAGAAGTCGTCCATCTCGGTGGCGAACACCTTCACCTGCTGCGCCAGCCGGTTGTAGAAGTACACGGCCGGGATGGCCGCGAAGAGCCCCGCGGCCGTCGCGATGAGCGCCTCGGCGATGCCGGGCGCGACCACGGCGAGAGAGGTCGACGCGGTCTGCCCGATGCTGTCGAAGGCGTTGATGATCCCCCAGACCGTGCCGAACAGCCCGATGAACGGCGTGATGCTGGCCGTCGTCGCCAGGAACGGCACGCGGTCCTCGAGCTTGCCGACCTCGAACGCCGACGCGCGGAGCAGCGCCCGGTCGAGCGCCTGCACGCTGCGCAACGTCGGGTGCGCCGTCGTCGCGTCGGCCGCGCCGCCGCCGCCGGCCTGGCGCAGCTGCGTGTTGAGCTCGGCGTAGCCCGCCTGGAAGATCCCGACGAGCGTACTGTCGCCGAGCGATTTGCAGACCGCCTGGACCTCCGAGAACCGGTTGCTCTTGCGGAAGACGTCGAGGAAGGCCGCCGACTGGCGGCCGGCGCGGTGGAACGTCCACAGCTTGTACAGCGTGACGCCCCAGGAGACGACCGAGAACAGGGCGAGAATCAGCAGGACGAACTGCGCGACCGGGCTCGACCGCAGGACCAGCCGCAGAAGACCGCCGCCCACCCCGCCCTCGGGTGGGACCGCGCCCGACACCTGCAGTGCCAGCGCCATGTATCCGAGCGTGCGCAAACCTGCCTCCGCTTCATGAATCGGGCGCCGCTGGGACAGCGCATCCTATTCAGCCTAGCATGTGGCTGGATCGCTGTCAAACGTATGATATCATTGCGTTTCCGGGATTTTTGAACCCGCCCTCGCGGGGACCAGCATGCTCCGATTCCTCTCGATTCAGAACCTGGCGGTCATCGAGGAGGTCGAGGTCGACTTCGACGCCGGGCTGAGCGTCCTCACCGGCGAGACGGGCGCCGGCAAGTCGATTCTCGTCGAGGCCGTGGGACTCCTGCTCGGCGGTCGGGCTTCGCCCGAACTCGTGCGCACCGGCGAGGAATCCGCCGTCGTCCAAGCGATGTTCGACGACGGGGACGGCGGGGAGACGCTCGTGCGGCGCGAGGTGACCTCACAGGGACGCAGCCGCGCCTTCGTGAACGGCGCGCTCGTCACCGCCGGCGCGCTGCGCGAGCTCGGCTCGCGCCTCGTGGATCTGCACGGGCAGCACGAGCACCAGGCGCTGCTCGATCCCGACACCCACCTCGACCTGCTCGATCGGTTCGCCGGATTCGATGCGCTGCGCCAGAAGGTCGCCGAGGGGTTCGAGGCCTTGCAGGCCGCCCGCGCCGCGCGCGACGAACTCCGGGAGCTCTCGCGCCAGCGCGCCGCACGCCTCGAGCTCATCGAGTTCCAGCTCGCCGAGCTCGACCGCGTGATGCCGCGCGAGGGGGAGGACGAGGAACTCACGGCCCGGCGCACGCTGCTCGCGAGCGCGGAGCGCGTGCGCCGGCTCGCCGACGAGAGCTACGAGATCCTGTACGATCGTGACGATGCCGTGCTGGCCGGCCTGGGCCAGGTCTGGCGGCGGGTGGGGGAGCTCTCCGCGCTCGACGCGCGGTTCGCGCCGTACGTCGAAGCCCGGGACGGCGTGAAGTCCCAGCTCGAGGATCTCGCGACGTTCCTGCGGGGCTACGCCGCCGGCATCGACGCGTCGCCGGCGAAGCTGCAGGAAGTCGAGGACCGCCTCGCCGCGCTCGACCGGCTCAAGCGCAAGCACGGTCCGACGCTCGGCGACGTCCTCGACAAGCACCGCGCCCTTCGCGTTGAGCAGGCCGGCCTCGGGTCGGTGGCCGAGCGCCTGTCGGGGGCCGAAGCCCAGTGCGCTCGAGAGACCGACGTCTACCTGGCCGCCGCGCGCGTCCTTTCCGCGGAGCGGCGCCAGGCGGCCGCCCGATTCTCGAAGGCCCTGGTGGCACAGCTGCGCGACCTGGCCATGGAGCACACCCGGTTCGACGTCCGGTTCCTCGACGGCTGGCCGCCTCCGCCCGAGCGATGGACCGGGCGCGGGATCGACGTCGGCGAGTTCTACGTGTCGCCCAATCCCGGCGAGGAACTCCGGCCCTTGGCGCGCATCGCGTCGGGCGGGGAGATGTCGCGGGTGATGTTGGGCATCAAGAGCCTCGCCTCCATCGACGCGGCGGGGAAGACGCTGGTCTTCGACGAGGTCGACTCGGGGATCGGCGGGCGAGTCGCAGACGCCGTCGGCAGCAAGCTCCAGGCACTCGGGAGGAACTTCCAGGTCCTGTGCATCACCCACCTGCCGCAAATCGCGGCGTGTGGCCGGCACCACTACCGGATCACCAAGAGTGTCGAGGCGGGCCGGACGCTGACCGGCGTGGAGCGGCTCGACCGGGCCGGGAGGGAAGTGGAACTGGCGAGGATGCTGGGCGGCGCGCAGGTGACCGAGGCGACCCGGACGAGCGCGCGAGAGATGCTCGGCCGCCGACAAGGCGAAAGCGAACAAGAAGCGAAAGGCGAAAGCGAAAGGTCGAAGACGAGGGCCCGCCGCTGAGGATTACTGATGGCGCGAAAGTACCTGATCGAGACGTTCGGCTGCCAGATGAACGTGCACGACTCCGAACGGTTCGCCGGCCTGCTCGAGCAGGCCGGTTACGAGGCCGCGGCCGATCTCTCCGAAGCCGATCTCGTTCTGCTCAACACCTGCAGCGTCCGCGAGCGCGCCGCCGAGAAGCTGTTCTCGCGCCTCGGCGAGGACCCCATAGCGGCCAGGGTCGACGGCAGCCGCCCCGTAATCGCCGTCGCCGGCTGCGTGGCCCAGCAGGAGGGCCGGGCAATCCTCCGTCGCGCCCCCTATGTGGACGTCATCGTCGGCACGCAGGCGGCCAGGCAGCTGCCGGCGCTCGTGGAGCAGGCGCTCGCCTCGGGCCGAGCGCAGTTCGACGTCGACCGGTACGAGGACGTGAGCTTTCCGCTCGGCGTCGCCCGCCGCGGGGACCCGGTGAAGGCGTACGTCACCATTCTCGAAGGGTGCAACGACCACTGCGCTTACTGCGTCGTCCCCTCCACCAGAGGCCGGGAGCGGATGAGGTCGAAGGCGGACATCCTCGCCGAAGTCCAGGAGGCCGTCGCCGGCGGCCGGCGGGAGATCCAGCTGCTGGGCCAGATCGTCAACGACTACCAGGCGCCCGACGACCCGGCGTGCGATTTCCCCGCCTTGCTCGAAGCGGTCGACGCCGTGCGGGGGGTGGAACGCATCCGGTTCGCGAGCCCGCATCCGCGCCACGCGTCAGAGCGGCTCATCGCGGCCATCCGCGACCTGCCGCACGTCTGCAAGCACGTGCACCTGCCCATCCAGTCCGGCTCGACGCGGGTCTTGCAGCTGATGCGGCGGCGGCACACGCGGGAGGACTACCTGCGGCTGGTCGACGCGCTCCGGCATGCAGTGCCGGCCGTCGCGATTTCGACCGACCTGATCGTCGGGTTCCCCGGCGAGACGCTCGAGGACTTCGAGTGCTCGCTGTCGCTCGTGGCCGCCGTGCGCTTCGAATCCATGTTCTCCTTCAAGTATTCCGAGCGCCCCAACACGCTCGCCGCGCGGCGGATGCCCGACGACGTCGGCGGGGAGGAGAAGGCGAGGCGGCTCGCGGCGCTCCATGACGTGCAGCGGGAGATCCAGATGGAGGGGTACCGGGCGGCGGTCGGCGGCGTGTTCGACGTCCTGGTGGATTCGGTCAGCCGCCGGAGGGCGCAGGAAGTAGCGGGGCGCACGACGGGGAACGTGGTGGTCAACCTGCCCGGACGGCGCGAGTGGCTGGGGCGCACGCTGCGGGTGCGGATCGTCGGAGCGGGGTCGAACAGCCTGCGGGGCGAGGCGGCGGAGGTTGGCGATTGACAGCGCCGCCGGTGGCCCCTACCTTTGTAGATGGGCATACGCCTTCAGGGGCGCGTGGTCGCGCAGCGGGGAGCGCCTATGCAGATTGAGATGGCGATCAAGGGACTGATGGTCGACCCGATCACCAACATGCCGATCATCATCCTGCGGGATCGGGAGGGGCAGCGAGTGCTCCCGATCTGGGTGGGGATCTTCGAAGCCAACGCGATCGCGCTGCAGATGGAGAACGTCTCGACGCCGCGTCCGATGACGCACGACCTGCTGCGCAACGTGATCGAGGATCTGAAGGGGCAGGTCACGAAGGTCCTGATATCGGATCTCAAAGACAACACGTTTTACGCGCTCATCTACGTCGAAGTGGCTGGCGATCTGGTGGCGATCGACGCCAGGCCGAGCGATGCGATCGCGCTGGCGCTGCGCACGCAGGCACCGATCCTGGTCGAGGAAACCGTCATCGACAACGCCAAGGGGATCGATTTCGGCACCGAGAAGGCCGACTCGGACCGCCTGCAGAAGTGGCTCGAGAGCCTCGACCCGGAGGAACTCGGCAAGTACAAGATGTAAGTCCGCAGCCGGCGCCGACGGGGTAGCCGCGCAC
>PMKG01000306.1 GCA_003157675.1 Acidobacteriota bacterium | reverse complement strand
AAGCCCGCCAGTTCGAACGACAGCGTGTACGAGCCGGGAGCCAGTTTCTCGATGAGGTATTTGCCGCTCGAGTCAGTCACGGTCGAGCGGACCACGTTGCCCGGGCCCCTGACACCGACCGTCACGCCCGGCAGCACGCCGCCGGTCGAGTCGGTGACCACGCCGGTAATGCGGCCGGTCCCGGTCTGGGCCATGGCCGTGAGCGGCAGCGCAACGACGAGCAGCAACAGCAGGAAGATACGCAACCTTCCGGCGGTCGCCAACCCTACTCTCTCCATAGAATCCTCCTCGGGGAGACACTTTCCGATCGCGTCCGCCGGAGGCATTTCCGGCTTTCGCGGTCGAGTGGAAAACAACAAGACGGTTCGGTACGCAATTGCCGGGCCAGAAACATGAGGCCCGATTACAAGGTTGTCGTTTAGGCAATTCCTTTTGTTACAATCACTTAACGAATCAGTCAATCCAATTTCGGACGCCGGCTTCGTGTCTGAATCCAGATGTATGGATCGTGCCGGGCCGGACGATCCATCCATCAGGATCCAGCGCCTGGAGCCGAGAAGTTATGGCATACGCCAGAACAGCCGATCTTCACGGTTCCGGCCGCGGCGAGGCACGCCTGTCGTATGATCAATCGAGCCTGACGGCCAGCCACCGATGCGTCATTACGTCTTCCNNGCTCGCGCTCCTCACGGCCCTCATCGGCGCCCTTGCCATGCACGACAATTCACGCGCGCACACGCAGCCCCCATTCGGTCTCACCGCGGTCCAGGGCCTCAAGGTCGGCCACGCGGAGATGCCCGGCCGCCCCACCGGCTGCACCGTCGTCCTCTCCGAGCAGGGAGCGGTCGGGGGCGTCGACGTCCGGGGATCGGCCCCCGGCACGCGCGAGACGGACCTGCTCAACCCCGTCAATACGGTCGAGAAGGTCCACGCCATCGTGCTCGCCGGCGGCAGCGCGTTCGGCCTGGACACGGCTACCGGCGTGATGCGGTACCTCGAGGAGCACGGCGTCGGCTTCGAGACCGATTTCGGCAGGGTCCCGATCGTACCGGCGGCGGTGTTGTTCGATCTTTCCGTGGGAGACCCGAAGATCAGGCCCGACGCCGACTGCGGCTACCGCGCGGCCGCTTCCGCGTCGAGTGGGCCTGTCGCCGAGGGGAACGTCGGCGCGGGCGCCGGGGCGACGGTCGGCAAGCTCGCCGGCGCCGCCCGCGCGATGCGCGGCGGCCTCGGCACGGCTTCTATCACGACCCCCTCCGGCCTGACCGTCGCGGCGCTCGTCGTGGTGAACGCGGTGGGTGACGTCATCGACCCGGCGACCGGCCGCGTCATCGCGGGCGTCCGCACGCCCGACGGCAAGGGCCTCGCCGACGCGAGAACGCTCATCCGGGCGGGCGCACTGGTGCACCCCGCCGCCTTCAGCCGGAACACGACGATCGGCGTCGTCGCGACCAACGCGACGCTGACCAAGGCGCAGGCGACCAAGATGGCGCAGATGGCGCAGGACGGCCTCGCCCGGGCGATCTCGCCGACTCACACGCCGCTCGACGGCGATACGATCTTCGCCCTCGCCACCGGCTCGCGGCCCGGGGCGCCGGACATGGTGAGCGTGGGCGCGCTCTCCGCGGACGTCGTGTCAGAGGCAATCCTGCGCGCCGTGCGGGCGGCCAGGGGCATTCCCGGCTTCCCGGCCGCCTCCGACATGGCGCCGGTTCGCTAGAGCAGAGTTCGCTCGCCGGCGCGGCTCAAGACTCAGGACTCAGGACTCAAGACTCAGGTCGGCCGCAGCGCTTTCCACCACGATGATCCAGCACATCCCCGGCCCCGCAGGCATACTCGAAGCCCTCGTCGACGATCCGCGCTCGCTCTGCACGACGGCAGGTCCGCCGTCGCGCGCACCCGAGTCGGAGACGGGCAGCGGCGCCGCGCGCGTCGAGACCCCGACCGCGGCAGTCGTCCTGGCGCACCCGCACCCGCAGTACGGCGGGACGATGCACACGAAAGTCGTGTTCCAGGCGGCCAAGGCGTTCTGCCGGCTGGGATGCGCGGTGCTGAGATTCAACTTCCGGGGCGTCGGCGTGAGCGACGGCGAGTACTCGGGAGGCGAAGGCGAGCTTGCCGACTTTCGCGCCGGTCTCGACTTCATGGCGGCGCGCTTTCCGGGCGTGCCGTTGTGGGCGGCCGGCGTGTCTTTCGGCTCGTGGGTGGCGATGACGGCCGGCGTCGAGGATGCGCGCGTGACCACACTCGTCGGCATCGCGGTGCCGGCGGCGCTCTACGACTTCTCCGCCGTGAGGGCGTCGAGCACGCCCAAGTTCTTCATCCACGGCGAGCACGACGGGATCTGCCCGCTGCGCGCGGTGTGGGATTTGTATGGGAAGTCGTCGGAACCGAAGGAGTTGGTGGTCGTCGACGGCGCCGATCACCTATTCGACGGCCACGTGAGCGAGGTGGCCGACGCGATCGCGGACCTGCTCGCGCCGGCGTGAGACGCTCGCTGGCCCAGGGCTCACGGCTCAGGGCTCAGGGACGAGGAGAGAGGACCGTGTGTAGGGCGACCCTTTAGGATCGTGTGTAGGGCGACCCCTTAGGGTTGCCGAGGGGCGAGGGACTGAGGAGGACGATGTTTCGACGGATACTGGCGGCCGCGGCCTTGCTGATCGTGGCGTCGTGCGCGTCGCGCCCGCCCGACGAATCGAGCTACATGAATCGGATCGCCGCGGACCGCGCGAAGAAAGACGCGGTGTTCGGCGACTCCGCCACGCCGATTCCGTTCGACGCGCACGCCAGGTTTCTGCCGCTCGGCTACTTCCCCATCGACTCGGCCTTCGTGGTGCCGGCCTCTTTCACCGAAGACCCGCCGGGCGCCAGGCCACGGATGGAGATGCAGACGTCGGCGCACCAGCCGCGGCTGATGGAACGCGTCGGCACGCTGGCCTTCACGCTCCAGGGCCAGGCCCTGCGCCTGTCGGCGTTCCGTGAAGTCGGCGAGGCGACCGATCGGTTGTTCGTGCCGTTCACGGACCTGACGACGGGACAACAGACGTACGCGGCGGGCCGCTACCTGGACATCGCCCGCTCGCCGACGGGCATCTACGTCGTCGATTTCAACCTGGCCTACAACCCGTACTGCTACTACAACCCGACCTACGACTGCCCCTATCCGCCGAAGGAAAACAGGTTGCCTATCGCGATAACGGCCGGGGAGAAGATCCGATAGGCAACCTGTTGGCTTCAGGCTCTGGGCTTCAGGCTCTGGGCTTCAGGCTTCGGGCGGTGTCACGAGAGATCCGCTGCCAGCGGACCCCTCGCTCCCCGTCCCTCGGCAACCCTAAAGGGTCGCCCTACACACGGCCCTGCTCCTTCCCTCGCCCCTCGTCCCTCGTCCCTCGTCCCTGATCCCTGATCCCCGATCCCTACTTTCCTATCTTCCCAATTTCCTCGTACAAATACGCCGACGCAACGATGCCGCCGAAGAAGTTGTCGAGGTCGAGCTTCTCGTTCGGCGCGTGCGCGTTCTCGTCCGGCGTGCCGAAGCCGAAGAGCACCGTGGGCGCGTTCAGCTCCGACTGGAAGGTGGCGACGACCGGGATCGAGCCACCCTCGCGCGTGTAGACGGGCGACTTGCCAAAGCCGAGCTCGATGGCGCGCGCCGCGGCCTGGATGTAGGCGTTGTCGAGCTCAGTCATCCACGGCTTGCCGCCGTGCATGCGCGTCACCTTCAGCTCGACCGACTTCGGCGCCACCTTCTTCACGTAGGACTCGAAGAGCCCGGCGATCTTGTCGGGGTCCTGGTTCGGCACGAGCCGCATGCTGATCTTCGCCATCGCGGTGGCGGGGATGACCGTCTTCGCCCCCTCGCCGGTGAAGCCGCTGAGCAGGCCGTTGACCTCGAAGGTCGGACGCGCCCAGGTTCGCTCGAGCGTCGAGTAGCCGGTCTCGCCGTGCAGCTTCGGCGCGCCGAGGTTCTTGCGGTACTGTTTCTCGTTGAACGGCAGCCGCTTGTACTCCTCCCGCTCCCGCTCGGTCAGCGCGCGCACGTCGTCGTAGAAGCCGGGGATCTTCACGTGGCCCCCGCGGTCCTTCATCTGCGAGAGCACCTGCGCGAGCACGAACGCCGGATTGGCCACGGCGCCGCCGAATGAGCCCGAGTGCAGGTCGGTCGTTGTGCCGCGCAGGTCGATCTGGAAGTACGACAGGCCGCGCAGGCCGAAGCAGATCGACGGTACGCCTTTCTCGAACATCGGCGAATCGGAGATGACGACGACGTCGCAGGCGAGCTCGTCCTTGTGGTCACGGATGAACTGGTCGAGGTTCGGGCTGCCGATCTCCTCCTCGCCCTCGAAGATGACGCGCGCATTGACCGGCAGGCCGCCGCCCTGCTTCAGGTGCGCCTCGATCGCCTTGAGGTGGACGAACAGCTGCCCCTTGTCGTCGGTCGCGCCGCGGGCGAACAGCTCGTTGTCGCGGATGGTCGCCTCGAAGGGGGGCGAGGTCCACTGGTCGAGCGGGTCCACCGGCTGCACGTCGTAGTGGCCGTAGAAGAGCACGGTCGGCGCGCCGGGTGCGTTCAGCCAGTCGCCGTAAACGACCGGGTGGCCGGCCGTCGCGATGATGCGCACGTTCTGGAGGCCGATGGCGGTCATCTGCTCGGAGAGCCACTCGGCGCAGGTCCTGGTGTCGCCCGCGTGTTCAGGCAAGGCGCTCACGCTCGGGATCGCGATGAACCGGGTCAGCTCCTCGAGGTAGCGGCTGCGGCTGGTGAGAATCGAATCGACTACGGCTGGGTTCATGTTCGGCTCCGATCTAGTTATGCCGTGGGTTCGGCCGGCGCGTCGGTCTTCGGCGGCCAGGGAACGGCGACGTTGATGCGGGTGCCCTCGCCGGGAGCGGACTTGAGGGTGAAGGTGCCGCCCATCTGCCTCACCCGTTCTTCGATGGCGATGAGGCCCAGCCCTCTCTGCCTCGCCTCCTCGGGATCGAAGCCCCGGCCGCCGTCGCTGATCGACAGGAGCAGGCTGCCGTTGCGCAGTCCCAGGGAGACGCGGACCTCTTTGGCGCCCGAGTGCGTGACAACGTTATCGAGCGCCTCCTGGGCGACGCGGTAGAGACCGAGGGCGAGGTCACCGGAGACGTGGAGCGCTGGCTCCCGAACGGTGAGCCTGGCCTCGATGCCAGACTGCCGCATGACGTCCTCACACAGGGCCTTCAGGGCCGGCGCGAGCCCCAGGTGTCCGAGGACGGCCGGATGCAGTTGATGGGCCGTGCGGCGGATGTCCCTGGCCAGCGCCTTCAGCCGGTCCTCGACCGCGGCCAACCGGTCCACGAGCTCGCGCCCGGTTGCTGGCTTGCTCTCCTGGAGCGAGTGCAACTCCAGCATCAGCGCCGCCATCCTCTGAAGCACGTCGTCGTGGAGTTCAACCGCGAGCCGCTTCCGCTCCTTCTCCTGCGCGGACGTCAGGCCGGCCGCGAGCAGCCGCAACTGGGTCTGGCTCGCGCGCAGCGCCGACTCGCTCCGCTGGAGTTCCTGTTCGATGCGCCTATGCTCGGAGATATCGGTGCCGATGCGCACGACGTTGCGCAACACCCCATCGGCGTCGGTCATCGGGGCGCTGGACCACGAAATCAGGTGAGGCGTACCGCCGCGATCCACCCAGTGATTCTCGTGATCGACCGTTACCCCGTCTGCGATGATCCGGCGGTAGGCCGCCTTCCGCTCGTCGCGTTCCTGGGAGGACAGCAGAAGGTCCCATGACGATTTCCCCTTCATCTCGTCGAAGGTGAACCCGGTGACCAACTGGCAGGCGCGGTTGAACCGAACGATGCGGCCCTCGAGGTCGGTCACGACGACCATGGCGCCGGCCGTCTCCAGCACGGCGGCGGAGAAGTTCCGCTCCTCCTGCAGCGCCAGGTGGGCGCGTCTGTAGGCGCCAGCGGCGACGACGGGTTTGGCGGATTTCCTGGGAGATCGGGGCGTCTTTCTCGTGGCCATGATCCGTCTCCAGTGCCGAGCTTGGGGTGTCCGCACATTGTCGCACAGCCAGGCGCTGAAGGGGGAATCGTGCGATCCGATCGGGAGATCTTGCGATCGTGCGATCTTCCGAAGCGGGGGTAGGGCGACCCTTTAGGGTTGCCGCCAAGCGTCAGTCTTCCGTCCAGAACTTCGAATACTCCTCGAGGAAGCACAGCGTCTCGAACGACTTCATCCGGTCGATGAACAGGATGCCGTCGAGATGGTCGATCTCATGCTGCGCCACGCGGGCGGAGTAGCCTTCAAGGTCGAACTCCACGCGGTTGCCTCGCCGATCGAGCGCGCGCACCTGGACCTTGTCGGGGCGGACGACGCGGCCGCGCATTTTCGGGAGGCTGAGGCAGCCTTCCCAGTCTTCCTCGGTGGTCTTCGAGAGCGGCGTCACCTCGGGGTTGACGACCGGCAGCACGCGGATGTTGTGGTTCTTCCCTTCGCCCTCGTCGATGCCGATGAGCGCCAGGCGGACGCTCTCGTGCACCTGAGGGGCCGCCAGGCCGATCCCTTCGTACTCCCGCATCGTCTCGATCAGGTCGTCGACGAGTTTCTGGAATGCGGGCGACTTGATCTCGGCGGGCTCGACCTTCCGCGCCGGTTTCCTCAGCACCGGATGCCCCAGGCGGGCGACTTTCAATATCGACATGGAACCATTATAGATTCGGCCTTCAGCCATCAGCCATCAGCCCGCTGCGGCCGAACCTCGGCCATGGTCAGAAAGGAGAAGTGTTCAATGGCCGCGCCGGCCGCGGCCTCCGCGACCATCGTCTCGATCGGCAGGTGGCTCTCGGCCTCCTCGACCGCGAAGCGCGTCGCGCGCGTGGCGGGGTGCTTCGGCGTGAACAGCTGGCAGCAGTCCTGGTCGGGCACGACCGAGATCTCGTAGGTGCCGAGGCGTATGGATTCGGCCACGATCTCCTCCTTGTCCATCCCGACGAGCGGCCTCAGGATCGGCAGGTCTGTGGCCGCCGCAATGACCGAGATGTTCTCGAGCGTCTGCGAGGCGACCTGGCCGATCACCTCGCCGGTGACCAGGGCTTGCGCGCCGTGCGTCCTGGCGATCCGGTCGGCGATGCGCACCATCAGGCGCCGGTAGACCACCACCCGCAGCGGGGCCGGCACGGTGAGCACCACCTGGCGCTGGATCTCGCCGAAGGCGACGAGGAACAGCCTCGTGTGCTGCTGGTAGGTCGTGAGCACCTGCGCGAGCTCGCGCACCTTCTCCTGCGACGCGCGCGAGAGGAACGGGTAGCTGTGGAAGTGGACGAGCAGCCCCGAGCAGCCGCGCTTCATCATCCGCCACGCGGCCACCGGCGAGTCGATGCCGCCCGAGAGGAGGCAGGCCACCTTCCCGCTCGCCCCCGTCGGCAGGCCGCCCGGGCCGCGGTCCTTGGCGAAGGTGTAGAACGCCTCGCTCGCCATCATCTCGACGGTGATCGTCAGCGCGGCGTGGTCGAGGTCCACCTTCCAGCCCTTCGCCAGCTTGATCCGGCCGCCGACCTCGCGCTCGATCTCCGGCGACTTCATCGGGAACCGCTTGTCGGCGCGCTTGACCGACACGCGGAACGACGGCGTCTCGGTGTCGCCCAGGTCGCCGAGGATCGCGGCCGCGATCGCCTCGATGTCAAGCGGCGCACGCCCGGCGTGCCCGAAGTTGGCGATCCCGAACACCCGGAAGAGTCGATCGCGCACCAGCTCGTAGCGGGCCTCCGGGCCGAGGACGATCTCGATCCGCCCCATCAGCGGCCGCACGGCCCTGACGTCGAGGCCGGCCGTCGCGCGCCGGATGTTGTTCACGAGCCGACTGATGAACCACGGGCGGTTCCGGCCCTTGAGCGCGATTTCCTGGTAGTGGACGACGATCGATTTCATCGGTTGGGCCCCATTGCGAGTGCTTCGACTCGCCGGTACGGCCGCGAACGTCCTGGGGCAGTGCGGCCCAGTACGCTCGCTCAGCACTCGTCCTGAGGGCACGAATGCGCAGCCGTATTTGTGCATCGAAGGACGAGCCCTGCGGCGCGGTGTCCACTGACGACCGCGCCCTCTATCGTGGCAGGCAGGCCCGTTTCGGTCCAGTCGCCGGCGAGCTGCAGCCCATCCACGAGCGTTCTCGCATCGGGACGCCTGGGCTGTCCGGGCGCCAGCGAGAAGGTCGCGCGCCGCTCGCGCACGACGAGGCTGCGCAGCAGCCGCGCCGAGCGGGCCGCGGGAAGCGCCGCCGACAGCTCGTCGCAGGCCAACGCGGCCAGCCGTTCGTTCGATTCAGCCACGACGCCGGCGGCGCCGCTCGAAACGAGCGAGAGGTGCGCGGCCGAGTCGCCGAACACCTGCCGCTTGTCGAACGCCCACTGGAACGTCCGGCCCGGAAGGCCGACGAACGGCCCCGGCAGCACGTCCCGGTCGAACCAGAGATTGACGGTGACGATGGGCGATGCGGCCGCCTGGCGGGAGGCCGCGAGGACGGGGGCAATCGCTCCGACACCGCCGACGATCGTCTCGGCGAGCGCGAACCACGGCACCGCGATGATGACGGACTCCGCTTCGATCCGGCCGCCGCGGATCTCGATCTCGACGACCCGCTTCCCTTCGATCCTGACGCGCGCCGGGCTCGACACGCGGACTTCGCCCCCGTGCGACTCGATGAAGGCCCGCGCCGGCTCGGCGTACATCTCGGTCAGCGGTCTGAGCGGCATCGCGATCGACGCGTCTGCCCGACCCGGGCCGAGCATCTGTGCCAGCACGCGCACGAACACCGGCGCCGCCGCCTCGCGCGCGGGCTGGTTGAGCGCCGCCAGCGCGAGCGGCTCCCAGAGCATTTCCCGCAGCCGCCGCGCCTGGCCCCACCGGGTCAGCCAGTGCTCCACGGTGTCGGCATCGGAGGCGGGGAACACGCCGTTCCCCGTCAGCGCGACGCGCTGCGCCTGCCGAATCGGCCTCACCATCCTGAGCGCCGAGAGCCGGTCTCTCAGTCCGACGGCGCGCCACCTCAGGATGCCGGCGAGCAGCTGATACGGAGACGGCAGCGACGGGCAGCGCAGCATGGTCTCTCGCCCGGCCTCGTCGACCATCGCCACCTCGAGCGAGGCCTGCAGGCGGACGTTGCCGCCGGCGCCGACGCGACCCAGGAACTCGAACGTCTCGTGATAGCAGCCGAGCAGGAGGTGCTGGCCGTTGTCCACCGGCTCGCCGGTCGTCGGGTCGGCGAACGAGGACGCGCGGCCGCCAAGTCCCGGCCGGGCCTCGGCCACGAGGACGCGCGCGCCCCCCGCCGCGAGACGCGCGGCGGCGCTCAGCCCCGCCAGGCCCCCGCCGATGACCGCGACGTCGAACTTCATCGGTCAGTGCCCGCTCATCGCCCGCGCCCATAGCATCGCCGCGATGATCGCGCGGCGCGGGCGCGGGACGCGGATCGTCCGCTTGAACACGTCGTAGCCGGACATCTCGATGCGATCCAGGATGGCGTGGTAGATCCCGGCCATGATCCGCGCGGCCACCATCCGCCGCCGGTCCGCGCGCGGCAGCTCGCGCTCGGCCTTGTCGTAGTAGTCCCGGGCCCGGCCGCACTCGTAGGCGAGCAGGTTCCGCACGCGGTCGGAGACCACGCCGGCCCGCAGGTCGTCCTCCGTGCACCCGAAGCGGGCCAGGTCCTCGGCGGGCAGGTAGACGCGCCCCCGGGCCAGGTCGGTGCCGACGTCGCGAATGATGTTGGTCAGCTGCAGGGCGATGCCGAGGTCCAAAGCGTAGCCGCGCGTCCGCGGGTCGGTGTAGCCGAAGATCTCGATGCACAGCAGGCCGACCGCCGACGCCACGCGCAGGCAGTACTCGCGCAGCTCGTCGAACGTCCGGTAGCGCGACTTCTCCAGGTCCATCGCCACGCCGTCGATCACGGCGTCGAACGCGTCGCGCGGCAGCGAGAAGCGCGGGATGAAGGGCGCGAGCGCCGTTCCCTGCGGGGACCGCGGCGAGCCCTGCCCGTAACAGGCCGCGAGCTCCTCGCGCCACCACGCCAGACGGGATGCGGCGCCCCGGGTGTCCGACGGGTCCAGTCCTGGCGGCGCCTCGTCCACCGCGTCGTCGACCGCGCGGCAGAAGTCCCACACCGCCACGATGGCGCGCCGCTTCCCGGCCGGAAGGACCAGGAACGAGTAGTAGAAGTTGGTGTCGCGCCCGCTCATCGCGCCCGCCAGCGTATCGCCTGCCACACGAGCGCCGGCACGTCCGGCGCGCCGAGCGCCGGCCTCCGGTGGAACACGTCGTAGTCCTCTCTCTTCAGCCGCGACAGGATCCGCCGGCCGCCGAGCCACGTCAGCCGCAGCTCGAAGCCGAGGCGGCCGTGTACGCCGCCGCACACGGCGCGGCCCTGCTCGAACAGCGCCGCCGTCCTCGCGCCCGCCCTGCTCAGCACGCTTCGCCAGGCCGGCGTCAGCCGACCGGCGTCGAGGTCGGCGGGGTCCGCCCCCTCGCGGCGGCAATCCTCGAACGGCAGGTAGAGCCGGCCCCTTCGCCAGTCACTCGCCAGATCCTGCCAGAAGTTGGTCAACTGCAGCGCCGAGCACAACGCGTCCGACGCGCGATCGAGATCGTTGTCGGAGTGCCCCGCGACACGCAGCACCAGGCGGCCGACCGGGTTTGCCGATCGACGGCAGTAATCGAGCAGATCGGCCCAGGTTTCGTAGCGCGTCGTCATGACATCCTGCCGGAACGCGCTCAGCAGATCCTCGAACAACGGCAGCGGCAGCGCGCAGTCGAGTATGGTGCGGCCAAGGGCGACGAACAGCGCGTCATGATCCGACCCGGCCGGGGCGAATCCGGGCGCGACGCACGCGTGAAGCCTGGCCAGCCAGTCGTCGAGCAGCCTCAGCCGCTCCTGCGGCGGGCGCGTGCCCTCGTCGGCGAAGTCATCCGCCGTCCGGGCGAAGGCATAGATGGCCGCGATGTGGGGCCGCATCCGCTTCGGGACCAGCGCTGAGGCCACCGGGAAATTCTCGTAGTGCGTCCGGGCGAGGCGCGCGCACGCAGCGTAGGCCTCGTCGACGTTTACCACAAGACCTCGGGAATCCCGGCACGGTGGCTGACCACGCGAGCGAGAACAAAGAGGAGGTCGGAGAGCCGGTTGACGTAGATGAGCAGCGCGGGCTCGACCACGCCGAGCGCGACCATGCGCCGCTCCGCGCGGCGGCACACCGT
>PMKG01000476.1 GCA_003157675.1 Acidobacteriota bacterium | reverse complement strand
CACGGCGGCGCGATCCCCTCGTGACCGTGCTGCGCCCTGCCGCGCTCGTCGGCCCGGGTGTCGACACGCTGATCTCGCGGCACTTCGAGGCGCCACGCCTTCTGACGGTGCGCGGCGAGGCGCGGGAGTGGCAGTTCGTCCACGTGGACGACGTCGCGGCGGCGGCGGCCTTCGCCGTCGACCACGACATGGCCGGGGCGCTGACGGGGGGCGCGTCAGGGGCACTCACGGCGCAGCAGGTCGAGCTCGCTGCCGGGATGACCCGGGTCGAGCTCGCCCCGGCGACGGCATTCCTCACCGCGGAGCGGCTGCACCGGGTCGGTGTGCTGCCCGCCGCGGCTGACGACCTTGCGTATGCGGTGTACTCGTGGACGGTCGCGAGCGACCGCCTGCGAGCGGCAGGGTGGCAGCCCCGATGGTCCAACGAGGAGTGCCTGCAGGTGCTGCTCGACACGGTCCGTGGGCGACATGCCCTGGCGGGACGGCGTGTGGGCCCGCGCGATGTCGCTGCGCTCGGGGCGGCGGGGGCGGCGGTGGCGCTGCTGTTCGCGCCGGCGGCGGGCAAGGAAACCCGCGAATTCCTGACCGAGAAGGCCCGCGAGGGGCGCGAGAAGGCGGCCGAGGCCGCCCGGCAGACGCGAGAGGTCCTGGCGCGCCAGCGCGAGACGATCAGCGGAGCGATCGAACGCGGCCGGGATGCGTACCGTGAGGCCCGCGAAAAGGAGACCGCGTGAGCACGACGGCCGTGGTGCTGCTGGGTGTGATTGCCATGGCCACGCTCGTCATGGCCGCCATCCAGGTCGCGCTGGTGGTGGTCGGGCTGCGCTTGGCCCGGCAGGTCCAGGACCTGGGCACCCGGATCGAGCGGGACATCCGGCCGCTGGTGACCAACGCGACGACCGTGGCCAGAAGCGCCGCGCGGGCGAGCGAGCTGGCGCTGGCGCAGGTCGAACGGGCCGACCGGATCTTTTCCGACCTCGCGCAGCGCATCGACGACACCAGCCGTCTTGTGCGGGGGGCCATCCTGGCCCCCGCCCGCGAGGGGCGCGCGATCCTGGCGGCCATCGGCGCGGCGGTCGGCGTCATCCGCGAGGCCCAATGCGCGAGGCCGCACAGCCCGGGCCCGGACGAGGACGATCCCTTGTTCATCGGCTGAGGATCATTGGCGCGGCCGCCGCTCCCCGGGCGTCCGCGGCTGCCTTGCCTCCCCGCCGACCAGGTCCGCCGCCCCCGAATTCCTGCCCCTCCGCCGCTCGTGCCCCGCACCAGCGCCCGAACGCGTATCCGAAAGAGAATTGACGCGCCGGGCTGTCGGTGGTAGAACACACTCGCGTTGTCTCGAGGCGTGGTCTTCCTTCATTCGGGGAGTTGCTATGAGACTGACGTGGACCCGTTGGGTGGCCTTTCTGACCGTTCTTCTCTCGGTTCTGGTTCTTCCTTCCGTGACACTGGCGCAAGACTCGAAGTCGGCGGCCCTCGCGCAGGAACTGACGGCCCTTCTCGACAAGAACAAGCTCGACGCGATTGCGGCGAAGGACCCATCCGCTCCCGATCTGTATGTGGCGGCCCTCTATTTCCAGGGGAGCCAGTTGCTCGTCGCCTCGGCGCGCTACTCGGTGCCGTCGATTCTCAACGAGAAGCTGGCGAAGAAGGATTACCGCGAGGTCTACACGGACCTCAACAGCGCGTCGATCGCGGGCTCGCTCGTGCTCGTGATGGACATGGGCGCCAACGGCCTGCAGCCGAAACGGGAGGAGACCCGCGTCGACACGTGCGACATAGGGACGAAGTCCCTGCTGTTCGACGGCGACTGGAAGCGGATGCAGATGGCGAGCGAGGACGAATACAACAAGGCGTTCGCCGACGCCGACGCCCGGTACGCCAAGATGCTGGCCGCGCTCATCGCGCAGGCGAAAAAGCTGTAAGCGGGGCGGAGAGGGATCGCGCGCAGGGGGCCGGGGGAGGGATGGTGGGCACTGTAGGATTCGAACCTACGACCTCCTGCGTGTGAAGCAGGCGATCTAACCGCTGATCTAAGTGCCCGCCCGGACAGAATCCCAAGTGTAAACCAAGTCGGTCGCGCGCGACAACCCGTCCGCGCCGTCTCCGCTCGTCTTATTTCCGCGTCTCGGGGAGCCGCCTCGGGGGCGGGCCGTCGTAGACCGCGTGGCGCGGGTCGATCTGCCGCATCGGCTTCTGGCGGCTGCGCTCCTCGTTGGCGTGCGCCACCAGCCCCGGGATCCTCGCGATGAGGAACAGGGCGTTGCCGAGTTCGGGCTCGAAGCCGAGATCGCCGCACACCGCGGCGATCGCCCCGTCGAGGTTGAGCGGCCACGGGTGCTCGGCGGCGTCGGGTCTGGCCGACGCCACGCGGTCGATCGTGCGGATCATCTGGACGTGCTCGGCGTCGAGTTCGAGCTCGTGGGCCATCTGCAGCAACCGCGTGGCGCGCGGGTCCGCGGTGTGGATGCGGTGACCGAAGCCGGGCGGCCGCTTGCCCGCCTCGAGGCACGAGCGGACCAGTCCGTCAGCCGCGCCCGTGAAGGTATCGCCCTCGCGCACCCGCGAGAGGCCGGCCTGCAGGAACCGCATGCAGCCCTCGATGTCGCCGCCGTGGTACGAGCCGAATCCCAGGACGCCCGACGCGACGGCGACGCGCAGCTTCGCCCCGCTCGTCGCCACCTGGCGGGTGGCCAGCGTTGACGGCGGCGTGACGCCGTGGTCGATCGACGCGACCAGGGCGGCCGCGAACAGCTTGCCGATGGTGGGCGAGGGCAGCTCGCCCCGGAGGATCAGGTACACGCACTCGCCGAACGTCAGTCGCCCCATGAGCTCGTCGAGCGGGTAGCCGCGGACGAGGATCTCGTTCGGCTGGACGCGCGTGATCGCCGTGTACCAAACCGGGTCGTCGGCGGGCAGCGCCGATGCCGGCGCGGGCCGAGCCGCCCGAGCCGCGCGGCCGGTCCGTGCCCGAGGTTCGCCCTTCTTGGCCATGTCCGTCTCCATGCCGCCCCGGCCGACACGCCCCCGCGAAGCTCGTGCGGCCGCCGGGACGGCGGCCTGACGCCGCGGGGGCGGCGTCCTCAGAGCGTGCCGTACAGCCTGTCGCCGAAATCCCCCAGCCCCGGGACGATGAACTTGCGGTCGTTGAGGCCCCGGTCGATCACCGGCGTGTAAATCCGGATGTCGGGGAACCGCCGCTCGATGAAGGCGATTCCCTCAGGTGCCGCGACGATGCACAGGATGCGGATGTCGCGCGCGCCCGCCTGCTGCAGCAGCTCGAGCGCCGCCGCCGCGCTGCCCCCGGTGGCGAGCATCGGGTCGATCATCAGGACGTAGCTGTGCTCGAGACCGTGCGGCAGCTTCGCGTAGTACTGGGACGCCACCGCCGTCGCCTCGTCCCTCTGGAGCCCGATGTGGCCGACGCGCGCCGAGGGGATCAGCTCCAGCACCGCGTCGAGCATCCCGAGGCCCGACCGGAGCACCGGCACGACCACCACGTCGGCGCCAATGCGGCGCCCGTCCGCCTCGCCCATCGGCGTCATCACGGTGGAGGCCACCGTCGGCAGATCGCGCAGGGCCTCGACCGCCAGGAGCACGCTGATCCGCGTCGCCATGCGGCGGAAGACCGCCGCCTCGGTCCGCTCGTTGCGCAAGATGAGCAGCGTGTCCTGGACGAGAGGATGTTCGACGAGATGGACGGCCACGGGCCTCACTATACACGATAGCTGTCGGCCCGGACAATCGACCGCGGGCGCTCGCGCAGCGCCGGATTCGCGATAAGATCCGCACCATATGCCTGCCACCTGCCGCCTCGCGCGCCGCGCCCTGTTCCTCGGCCTGATCGTGCTCGCCGCCTGGTCCGCCTCGTGCGGCCGAAGCGCGAAGCGTCAGGTTTCTCTGATCGTCGCCGGCGGCGACGTCGTGACGATGGACGGCGGGCGGCACGTGCTGTCGCCGGGAGCCGTCGCGGTCGACGGCACCGACATCGTCGCCGTGGGGACGCCCGAGGACGTTTCGCGCCGCTTCACGGCGGCAGAGACGATCGACGCCTCCGGCCAGGTGGTCCTGCCCGGCCTGGTGAACACGCACACGCACGCGGCGATGGTGATGTACCGCGGCCTGGCCGACGACCTGGCGCTGATGGACTGGCTGCAGAAGTACATCTTCCCGGCCGAG
>PMKG01000107.1 GCA_003157675.1 Acidobacteriota bacterium | reverse complement strand
CACGATCCACTCGTACACCAACGATCAGGCCGTGCTCGACATCCCGCACCGCAAGGGCGACCTCCGCCGCGCCCGCGCCGCGCGGTTCGCCGACCGCTATGAGTGGCTGGCCCTTCGCCGCCGCCGCGCGCAGATTGCGGCGAGGCATGAATTAGGCGGCTGACCGCCGACGGCTGAGGGCGTTGTTACGGGATCACGCCGAACCGCTCGGCAGCCCTGAAGGGCCGCCCTACAACAAGTCGCGCTGCAGAACCACCATGCCGCGCGTCTGCCGCCCCCGTTCGCGGTAGAATCAGCCGGCCCCGCTCACCCCGTCCAGGGAGAACCGTATGTTTCGCCCTCTTCGCCTCCTGCTGGCCGTCGTCGCCTTGTGTGCGCTGGTGGTGGTGCCGGGCTTCACCGCCCGCACCGAGCGGCCTGACCCGCTCGTCTGTCCGACCTGCGAGGGCTGCACGAGCCTCCTCGTCGGCAAGGCCGCGTCGGTCGACGGATCGACGATGACGTCGCATTCGTGCGACAGCACGACGGACCGCACGTGGATGACGATGGAGCCGCACCGGAAGCACGCGCCCGGCGAGACGGCGAAGGTCTACTTCGAGCCGAAGCGGACCAAGGGCCCTGACGATCCCGACCGGATCGAGACCGGCGAGATCCCGCAGGTGCCCGAGACGTACGCGTATCTGAACGCCGCGTACCCGATCATGAACGAGCACCAGCTCGCCATCGGGGAGACGACGTTCGGCGGCAAGCGCGAGCTCGTGAGCGACAAGGGAATCATCGACTGCCCCGAGCTCTATCGCCTCGTGCTCGAGCGGGCGCGAACCGCGCGCGAGGCGATCCGCGTCGCCGACGAGCTGACGAAGAAGTATGGCTACAACGACGCGGGCGAGGCCTTCACCTTCGCCGACACGAACGAGGTCTGGATCTTCGAGATCCTCGGCCCGGGCAAGGGGAACGTCGGCGCCGTCTGGGCGGCCGTGCGCATCCCCGACGAGAACGTGTTCGTGTCGGCCAACGCGCCGCGCATCCGCAAGCTGGACCTCGCCGACAAGGACCACTACCTCGCCTCGGACAACGTCCACTCGCTCGCCGAGCAGCTCGGCTACTGGAGCCCCAGGAGCGGCGAGCCGTTCGAGTTCTGCACGGCCTACGGCTCGCGCACCGCGATGGGCAGCCGGCGCCGCGAGTGGCGGGCGCTCAGCCGCATCGCGCCGTCGCTCAAGCTCGACCCGAACTCCGAGCACTACCCGCTGTCGGTCCGGGCGGAGCGGAAACTCTCGGTGAAGGACCTGCTCGAGATCTTCCGCGACACCTACCGGGACACGCCGTTCGACATGACGCGGTCGCTCAACCGGATCGGCAGGGACGGCAAGGCGACGAAGAACCCCGTCGCGAACCCGTTCATGAGCCAGGAGTACCTGGACGCGTTCAACATCACCTCCGAGCGGACGATCGCCTGCAAGCGGGCCACCTACCTGCAAGTGACGCAATCCCGCGGCTGGCTGCCGGACGCGATCGGCGGCGTCGTCTGGCTCGGCTACGACAACCCGACGACGACGCCCCACATCCCGTTCTACATCGGCATCTCGCACCTGCCGGCGTCGTACGCCGTGGACGGGCGCGCGAGATTCCGGCGCGACTGCGCCTGGTGGGCGTTCCGACAGGTGAGCCAGCTCGCGACGCTCCGCTGGCAGGACATGGTGCAGGACGTGCAGAAGGTGTGGGAGCCGATCGAGACGAAGGCGTTCGCCGACCAGCCCGGAATCGACGCGGAGGCGGCGCGGCTCTACGCGCAGGATCCGCAGAAGGCGAAGGAGTACCTGACGAAGTACTCGAACGGCGTCGCCGACGCGTCGGTCGCGAGCTACTGGAAGCTGGCGGAAGATCTGTGGACGAAGTACACGAATTATTTCCATTGATGGCAGGCCTAAAGGCCCGCCCTACACACGGTCGGTAGGCCTGAAGGCCCGCCCTACACACGGTCGGTGCGCCTAAAGGCCCGCCCTACCGACAAGCGCTCTATAGATGCGACGCCTGGCGAATTGACCTCGCGACCTCGCGGCCGCGGGCCAGGCCTTCGCGCGTGAGCTGCTTGAGGCGCGCCCGCGTGACCGTGCCGCCGCCGGTCGCCCACAGCACGACGGCCCGCCCGATCGCCCAGGTGCCGCCGTAGGCGACCGCCACCTTGGGGACCAGGCCGATGGCGGGCAGTAGACCCACCAGCTGCCGCGCGGCCTGACGGAACAGCAGCCCGCCGCCGAGCACGCCCAGGATCTCGCCAATCAGCTCGCGTGGCTGACCGGTCTTGCCCGCCGCGAGCGCGAGGCGGTAGCTCATCATCAGCTGGTTCTTCGTGAGCACGACGATGTCGCCGATGTTGAGCGGGATATCGAGGATCGGCACGATCTCGGCCAGGCCGGTACTGAACGAGTAGCCGGCGTTGGCGCGAGCCGTGTCCTCGACGATCGCATTGAACACAGTCGGCCGAAGCACCGGAAAGCGCCGCGCCAGGCTGGTGCGCGACTCCGGCGCCACGACCCGGAACAGCCCGTCGATCACGTGGCGAAACCCGCCCTCGTCGAGCCGGTCGATGGAAACCCGCGCCACGCTGCCGTTGGCATGCACGGTGCCGTCCTGTTCGGACGTCCCGATGGCGACGGTCACGAGCGGCACCTGGCGCGCCACCCACTGCTTCCTCGCCGCCGTCATGTCCGCCGACGTCTCGCGGCCCCGCGTCACGGCCACCACGAGAGTGGGCGCGTCGCCCGGCGCCTGGTGTCCGCCCGGGTGGATGTGCCGCAGGCCGAGCGCGGCGAGCGGAGCGTCGACCGCGGTCAGGTACGGCGTGGGATCGACCTGGCCCTGCGCGAGCTTGAGCGCCACGGCATCGGCATCGGCGGTGGTCTCGCCGACGACCAGGACGTGGGCCCGCCGGCCGGCCTCGCGCCGGATCCCGTCCAGGTCCACTTCCTTGACGATCCGCCAGACTCGGGTGAGCGTGAGCGGGTTGGCCATACTCTTCAGATTCTACACGCCCCGTGGTACGCTGTAACGTCCCCAAGGAGCCAGCGTCATCATGCATCTCGCTCGATTCCCACGACGTCGATACACCCAGGGCTGGACCCCGCTCGAGAAGCTGGATCGCCTCTCCGCGCTGCTCGGTGGCCCGGACATCTATATCAAGCGCGACGACCTGCTCGGCCTTGCCGGCGGCGGCAACAAGACGCGCAAGCTCGAATTCCTCGTCGCCGACGCGCTCGCCCAGGGCGCCGACACGCTCATCACCTGCGGTGCCGTCCAGTCGAATCACTGCCGGTTGACGCTGGCGGCCGCGGTCAAGGAAGGCCTCAAGTGCCGCCTCGTGCTCGAGGAGCGCGTCGCGCACAGCTACAACCCGGACGCCAGCGGCAACAACTTCCTGTTCCGCCTGCTGGGTGTCGAGGCGGTGACGGTGGTCCCGACGGGCGTGGACCTTGCCGCCGAGATGAAGAAGGTCGCGGACCAGGTCGCCGCCCTCGGCCGCACGGCGTACATCATCCCGGGCGGCGGGTCGAACCCGCTCGGCGCGCTCGGGTACGTGTCGTGCGCGGAGGAAATCCTCTCCCAGACGCACGAGCTCGACATCCGGATCGATCACATCGTCTGCGCGAGCGGCAGCACGGGCACGCACGCCGGCCTCATCTGCGGCCTGGTCGGCAACAACAGCCACATCCCGCTGACGGGGATCAACGTCCGGCGGACGCGCCAGGAGCAGGAGCCGAACGTCCACAAGCTGGCGCAGGAGACGGCCGCGATGCTCGGCATCCCCGGCGGGATCCCGCGCGAAGCGATCACGGCGCTCGGCGACTGGGTGGGCCCGGGCTACTCGCTCCCGTCGCCGGAGATGGTCGAGGCAGTGCAGATGCTGGCACGCGTGGAAGGGATCCTGCTCGACCCCGTTTACACGGGCAAGACGATGGCGGGCCTGATCGGACTCGTCCGCCGCGGCGCGTTCAAGAAGGGCGAGCACGTGCTGTTCGTGCACACCGGTGGGGCGCCGGCGCTTTACGCGTACCAGACGGTTCTCGTCTAGAAGGGCTCAAGGCTCAGGACTTAAGACTCAGAACTCCAGACCGCCAGCGGAGGACGTCATGAAGAAGACGCTCGGCCTTGTCATCGCGGCTCTGACGCTTTCGTGCCTCGTCGTCGTGCCTGCGTTCGCCCAGTCGGGCGGCGACAAGCAGCCCCCCGCCGGCCAGGGCGGGGACAAGGCGGCCGCTGCCGATCCGATCAGCGGCGAATGGGAAGGGCTCGTGGACATGCCGGACGGCCCGCTGCCGTTCGGCTTGACGCTGAAGCTCGACCAGGGCAAGGTGACCGGCGAGGTCGGGTCGTCAGCCGGGTCGGTGGCGATCACCGAAGGATCGTGGGCGGACGGCAAGCTGACGATTGTCTTTACCTACGTCGACGGCGCCGGCATCGAGATGGTCGGCAGCCTCGCCGACGGCCAGCTCACGGGCAGCCTCAACTACGGGGGCGGCCAGATGGTGATGAACTGGGTCGCGAAGAAGAAGCCGGCGAAATAGGCCGGGGCGCACGGCGCCATTCCACTCCACACCGTCCTGCAGTACCATGGGTTGTTTGCGGCGGTCCCCGGGACCGCCGCAGGGGCCCTCTGCCATGTCCGAGCCGACCGCGGGCACGTCCTCCGGACTCGTGATTCGGGGAGCGCGCACGCACAACCTCAAGAACATCGACCTGACGCTGCCCGCGAGTGCCCTGGTCATCATCACGGGCGTGAGCGGGTCGGGCAAGTCGTCGCTGGCCTTCGACACGATTTACGCCGAGGGNNTGTCGGCCTACGCGCGGCAGTTCCTCGAGCGGATGGAGAAGCCCGACGTCGACGCGATCGACGGCGTGTCGCCCGCCATCGCCATCCGCCAGAAGAACAGCGCCAGGAACCCGCGGTCGACCGTCGGCACCACCACCGAGATCCACGACTACCTGCGCCTGCTCTTCGCGCGGGTCGGGCGGACGTTCTGCCGCGGGTGCGGCGAGGAGGTCGTGCGCGAGAGCCCCGAGGTCGTGGCGCGCCGGCTCTCCGCGCTGCCCGAGGGGACGCGTCTCATCGTCGGCTTCGAGATGCCGGTCGTCGGTTCCGCGGCTCCGGCTCTGGCCGACGCCGCCGAGCGGGCGGAGGAGTCGGGCGAGAACGGCGGAAACGGCGGCAACGGGGCGGCAGGCGAGGCGAACGGGATGCCGATCAGCGCCGCGGACCCGGTGGCCGAGACGCTCGACGCGCTTCGCCGCCGGGGCTTCGGCCGGCTCCTCGTCGACGGCCGCGCGGCCGTGTCGTTCGACGACGTGGCGGTCGAGCTCCTGAAGGACCGGGCGACGCTGCACGTAGTGGTGGACCGCCTGAAGGTGCAGCCCGACGGCCTGACGCGCCTGACCGACTCGATCGAAACGGCCTACGGCGAGGGCGGGGGAGCGGCGTTCGCGCTGGAACTGCCGGCGGCCGATCCCGGCGGTGCCGCGCCGCACAAGCCGACGTTCCATGTCTTCTCGGAGCGCTTCGAATGCCGGGCGTGCGGCATCTCGTACGAAGACCCGCAGCCGAGGCTGTTCTCGTTCAACAATCCG
>PMKG01000453.1 GCA_003157675.1 Acidobacteriota bacterium | reverse complement strand
GCGGCCCGACATCTCGATCACGCGCCCGCCCACGTCCGAGTTGCTGCGCCGGATCGCGCCGGTGACGTCGGACAGCGACAGCCCGTACGCGTGCAGCTTCTCGGGGTCGACCTCGACCTGGTACTGCTTCTGGTAGCCGCCCACCGACGCCACCTCGGCCACGCCGGGAACGCTGGCCAGCGCGTAGCGCAGGTTGAAGTCCTGGAACGTGCGCAGTTGCGACAGGTCGTTGCGGCCCGACTTGTCCACGAGCGCGTACTGGAACACCCAGCCCACGCTGGTCGCATCGGGACCCAGCACGGGGCTCACGCCCTGCGGCAGCCGCGAGCGGATGCTGCTCATGTACTCGAGCACGCGGCTGCGCGCCCAGTAGAGGTCGGTGCCCTCCTTGAAGACCACGTATACGAAGCTCATCCCGAACATCGACTGCCCGCGCACGGCCTCCACCTGCGGCGCGCCCAGCAGCGACGACACGATCGGGTACGTGACCTGGTCCTCGATGATGTCCGGCGACCGATCCCACCGCGAGTAGACGATGACCTGCGTATCCGACAGGTCGGGCAGCGCATCGAGCCGGATCTCCTGCAGGACGTAGCCGGCCGCCACGACGGCGGCCACGACGGCGAGCAGGACGAGGAACCGGTTGCGCGCCGAGGCTTCGATGATGCGGCTGATCATGTCAGTGGTCCTCGTTCGGCTCGCCGCTCCGGCTGGTGGCATCGCGCAGTCTCGATTCCGAGTCCAGCAGGAAGTTGGCCGAGACGGCCACGCGCTCGCCGGCGGCAAGACCCGACCTGACGACGGCGCGGCCGTCGGCCCGCAGGGCGAGCGTCACCTCGCGCAGCACGAAGCGGCCCGGCGCCGTCTCGACGAACACGACCTGGCGGGCCCCCGTATCGATCACGGCGGAATCGGGCACCACGACGCCGGTGGCGCTGTCGACGCCGAGATCGACGGTCACGAACATTCCCGGCTTGAGGGCGTCGCGCAGGTTGGCGAACTCGAGCCTGAGCTTGAGCGTCCTCGTGTCGGGGTCCAGCGTCGGGTAGACCAGGCCGACCCGGCCGGTCAGCGCCACTTGCGGGTTGTACGGCAGCGTGACGCGCGCCGCCCGCCCGACGCGCGCGGCCGACGTCTCGGCTTCGTAGATCTGCGCGATGACCCACACCTGCGACAGATCGGTCACGGTGAGCAGGTCCATGCCGGGCTCGATGCGCTGGCCGGCGACGATGTTCTTCGCCGTGACGACGCCGCCGAACGGCGCGTTGAACACGATGGTCCGTTGCGCCTGCCCCGACTCGTCGAGCCGCTTCAGGAAGTCGTCGGGCACGTCGAGCAGTTCGAGCCGGCGGCGCGCCGCCTCGGCCAGCTCGGCGCCGCCGCGTCTCACCTCGGGCAGCGCCGAGCGCTCGAACTCGGCCGCGCTCCGGCGGGCCCTGAGGTACTCCTGCTGACCGGCCAGCAGCTCGGGGGAGTAGATCTCGAAGAGCGGCGTGCCGGCCCGAACGGCCTGGCCGGTCGCGTTCACGTAGAGCTTCTCGATGAAGCCGCCGATCTTCGTCGTGATCTGTCGAACGCGCGTCTCGTCGATTGCGACGGTGCCCACCGCTCGCACGGTTCGCGTCACCGTCCCTTGCGTGGCCTCCGCGCTCTGCACGCCGGCCAGCCTCGCCCGGTCGACGCCGAGATCCAGCACCGACGGCAACGGCGTCCCCGGCGGTCGGCTCGGACTCGCGGCCATACCCGGCATCCCCGGCATCTCCCCCATCGGCGCCTGGCCCGGACCACCTGCGGCATCGGTCGTCGACCCCACGGGCGGAGCGCCGGCCCCGCCTGCTGCGGCGGGCGCCGGCTTCGGCGAGGCCGAGGGGATCGGCACCAGCCGCATGCCGCAGATCGGACAGTCGCCCGGTTTGTCGGAGACGATCTCCGGGTGCATCGGGCAGTGGTACGTCCGCTTCGGCGCCGCCTTCGCCTGCTTCGCGGTCCCGCCTCCCCACGCCCGGCAACCACTGGCTCCGAGCGCCGCGACCGCGGCGAGGGCGACCAGTGCCAGGATGACGAAGATGCGCTTGGACATCACCGTGACTCCTTTGGCGAGGGAAGATTTCTGGACGCGACGTCCGCCGAATCAGTCAGCGCGGGCGGGTTGACGAACGCGGCGAGCCGGCTTTGGAGCGCGAATCGGCCGGCCTCGAGGCCGACCAGTTCGACTCGGGCCTCGGTCCAGCGCCTGAACTCGTCGAGCACGGACGAGAAATCACCGCTGCCGGTGAGGTAGCTGGCGCGGACGGCATCGAAGGTGGCTGCCGACTGCGGCAGCAGCGCGGAACGATACTGCTCGATCTGCCGGTCGTCGCGCGCGATTTCGGCCACGAGCCCGGCGGCCTCGGCCCGCATGCCTGCCGCCGCATCGTCGAGGTCGCGGCGCGCCGCCTCCAGCTCGCGCTCCGACGCCGCGAGCAGAGGCAGCTGCTTCCGGCTCTTGCGAACGGGCCACTCCACGCCGAAGGTGACCGAGACCAACCGGTCGATGCCACTTTGCCAGTACAAGCCCCCGCCGACGGTGAAGTTCGGCTGAAGCTCGGCCCGGGCCAGGTCGACGCGACGCGCGGCAGCCGAGACGTCGGCCTGCCGCGCGGACACGTCAGCGGCGTGCGCCGCCGCGAGGTCCGGCAGCCGCGCCAGCGAGTCGGCGAGTGGCGGCGGAGCCGGCAGACTGCGGACTTCGCCGAGCGGCGTGTCGGGGAGCTCGTTCAGGAGTCGGTTGACGGACACCACCAGCGCCGTCCGACGGGCCTCGAGGTCTATCCCTCGCTGCGACACGCGAGTCTGTTCGACCTGCGCGCGCAGCACCGACGCCTGATCGGTGGCGCCAGCCGTGTAGCGCGTCATGGCGGTCTCGGCGAGCAGCCGCGCGATCTCCTCGGAGTCGTTGAGAATGGCACGCTCACGGTCGACGGCGTAGAGCTCGGCGTAGGCCGTCCGGACGGCGGTCGCGAGATCGGCAGCCGACTGCCCGGCCTCGGCCCGCCTCACGTCAACGTCGGCTTCTGCCGACGCGCGCCGCGCACTCTTGCGTGCCTTCGTCAGGAGCGGCTGACGGACTGACGCCCCGATCATCGACATCGGGTCGGACCCGATCGTCCACCTCGGGAATCCGCCATCCCGGTACTCGAACTCCACCATCGGGTCCGCCGGGACGTCGGCGGCGCGCACGGCGAGCTGCGCGGCGTCGAGGCGCGCGCGCCTGGCTGCGAGCGACGGGGACGCGGCGAGCGCCTTCGCCACCAGCTCCTCGACCGGAGGGGCCAATCCCCCCGGCGGCGCGCCCGTCCCGCCGGGTTCGCCCGCCGTCCCCGCCACGAGGCCACCGGTCGAGAGAAGAACACAGACGCCGGCCACCGCGAAAGCGTGTCGGCGAGACAGAAGAACGTGGTCCAACACAATCCCTCCCATCACAGTCCCATTTTTCCCATGTGTAGGCCGGCCCTTTAGGGCTGGCGCCCCACGGCCGGTCTAAAGACCCGCCCTACACACGGCTGTCCCGCCAGGCGAGCCGATGTCTCTCTCGTAGGGCGACCCGTTAGGGTTGCCAACGCTGGCAGGCCTGAAGGGCCGCCCTACGCACGGTCGTGCGACACGCACGCTCTTGCATCGAGTGGAATACACGTGAGGCGTCAGATGGACGCCGGTGAGGGAGAGATCAGCAGCGAAGACCGATGGCGGTCAGAGGCGGAGGGCTTGCTGGGGGCCCGATTGGCCCAACGTTCACCGGGCGATCGAGCGCAGCCGGCGCGAGGCCGACGTGGCCCGCGGCCACGAGCATCGGCGCGACGGAGTTCTCGGAGGACCCCGCGGTGGTCGTCACGGGGGACACCGAGTCGGTCGACTGGGCGGGTACCGGGCACGGACAGTGGCCGATTGTCGGGCCACCCGTCCGGGTCTGGTGCCGCATGCAGCAGCTATGGCCGCCATCCACCGCCATCGCGCACGGCGACGCCACGGCGGCGGGAACGCCACTCAGATGAAGCGCGATGGCCAGAGTGAGAAGGAGACGCACTGACATCATGGTCGCTGATATCGAGCCTCGACGCAAGTATCAGCGCGCCGCCGCCACCCACGCGGGCAGATCCCGCAGGCTGTACAGCCGCGCGGCGGCGCTCGAGAAATCCTGGCCGGCCGTCGACGGGCACGGCACCGCCACGCACCGGATGCCTGCGGCCGCCGCGGCCGAGATGCCGTTGAATGAGTCTTCCACCACCAGGCACGCCTCGCGAGCGAGCCCGAGCCGTCGCACGGTCTCGAGGAAGATGTCGGGCGCCGGCTTTCCGCGCTCGACCTCGTGGCCCGAGACCACGAGCTCGAACATCCCGTCGAGACCGAGGCCGGTGAGCGTCGCCCGGATGATCTCGGGCGCCGACGACGAAGCCAGCGCGAGCCGCAGTCCCGAGTCCTTCAGCGCAGCGAGCGCCGAGGGCACGCCGGCCATCGCTTGCAACGGACGCCCGAGCAGGACGACGACGCGGCCGATCCAGGCCGCGGCCAGCTCCGGTTCTGACGGCGCGAGATCGTAGCGTGCCCGCAGCAGCCGGAACACGTCCCGGTCGGTGCAGCCGAAGAAGTTGTCGTTGACCTCGGGCGAGTACGTGACGCCGTGCTCGGCGAGCAGCGCGCGCGTCGCCTCGAAATGGATCGGCTCCGAGTCGACAAGCACGCCGTCCATGTCGAAGATGACGGCCGTCAGCGGAATCTCGGCGGCCATGTCTAGAGAGGCGGGACCCAGACCGTCGAGCATGCCCGCCTCGCTAGACCTGGAGACGCTGTTGGCTGGCCCCGCGCG
>PMKG01000322.1 GCA_003157675.1 Acidobacteriota bacterium | reverse complement strand
AGCTTGTTGCAGCCGTACATCGTGCCCGGGTGCGTGAACTGATCCTCCTTGACCTCGCCGGCCCGCGCCTTCGACTCGAGGTCCGGCATCCCGTACACCGCGATCGACGACGGGTAGAGGAAGACGACCGGCCGGCCGTGCGCCTCCCCCTGCTTCTGCGCGAACTCGAGCAGGTTGAGCGTCCCGCCCACGTTGACCTCGTGCGCCGCGATGGGGGTGAACTCCGAGCGCGTCGAGAGCAGCGCGGCCAGGTGGAAGACCAGGTCGACCTCGTACTCGGCCACGATCCGATCCAGCAGGTTCCGATCGAGAATCGAGCCCTGGAACTCGCGGGCGACCAGCCGGCCGAGCGCCGGCTCGAGCGGATTCACGTCGAGCGTGATGACGCCGCGGCCTGCGTCCTGCGCCAGGCGAGTGATGAGGCCGTGGCCGATTTCGCCACCGGCGCCGGTAATGAGGACGACGGGTTTTCGCACGAGACGACCTTCCTTTCGACGAGATGACGGCACCGGGTGCGGGGATGATCGGAGGCGTCCCC
Source organism: Acidobacteriota bacterium (assembly GCA_003157675.1). Taxonomy (GTDB): domain Bacteria; phylum Acidobacteriota; class Vicinamibacteria; order Vicinamibacterales; family Fen-181; genus FEN-299. The sequence continues at coordinate 4,379 of PMKG01000322.1, read as the reverse complement.
GGACGGAGGGACAAACAATTCTACCGGATTTCCCCCGCGGGGCGGCGCCAGCCTTGGGCTATCATCGTGTGATGTTCAAACGGCAGCGGACCGGGTCGGTCGTCTGTCCCTCGTGCGGCAACCTGGTAGGCGTCAACGACCAGCGCTGCTACACGTGCGGCCGGTGGAATCCCGGGCTGTGGGGACTCACTCCGCTGCTGCGCCGCCTCGGAAACGACCTGGGGTTCACCTCGATCGTGATCGGCGGGTGCGCGGCGCTCTACCTGCTCACGCTCGCGGCCTCCGGTGGCCATATCGGGATGAACGGCCTGTTCTCGATGCTCGCCCCGAGCAATCAGGCGCTGTTCCTGTTCGGCGCGAGCGGCGCGCTCCCGGTGTTCGAGTACGGGCGGTGGTGGACGATCCTGAGCGCGAGCTGGCTGCACGGCAACATCCTGCACATCCTGTTCAACATGATGTGGGTCCGCCAGCTCGGCCCTGCCACCGCGCAGCTGTTCGGCGCGAGCCGACTGGTCATCATCTACACCGTGGCCGGCGCCACGGGATTCCTCATGAGTTCGCTGGCCGGCTACGTGCTGCCCGGCGTGCCCCTCATCGGCGGCGCCGGATTCACGATCGGCGCCTCCGCCGCCATCTTCGGCCTGCTCGGCGCGATGGTCCTCTACGGACACCGGACGGGCAGCAGCCTCGTCAAGGGCCAGGCCTGGTCGTGGGCCGTCACGCTGTTCGTGTTCGGACTGTTCATGCCGGGCGTGGACAACTGGGCCCACGCCGGGGGATTCGCCGGCGGTTACGTCGCGGCGAGCCTGCTCGACCCGTTGAAGCCGGAGCGCACCGATCACCTGCTCATCGCGCTCGGCTGCATCGTCGTGACGCTGGCCTCGGTGATCGCGTCGGTGTGGCGGGGGCTCGCCTGGTTGCTGCAGGCCCGCTGACCGATTTCCGACCTGATTTATCGCCGAGGCGGATGAGGTTCCGACTTCCCGGCACTGGCGCCGGGAAGTTGTCGTCGCAGCCAATAACGGGATACAATCCGATGAGAAACCGCCGGTCACGAATGGGATCGGCTTTTGCATGTCGGACAATGTCGGCCGATATCGGCCGCTGAACAACGAGGAGTGGTTACGATGGCGATGACGATCAAGGAAGACTGCATCAGCTGCGGCGCCTGCGAGCCGGAGTGCCCGAACGAAGCGATCGCCCAGGGCGACACCGTCTACACGGTCGACGCCGTGAAGTGCACCGAGTGCGTGGGCCACTACGATTCCCCCAAGTGCGTCGAGGTCTGCCCCGTCGACGGCTGCATCGTCAAGGTCGAGTAGTCCGCCTTCATTCCCCATAAGTCAACGAGGACGCGCCCCCGCTGGGGCAGGTGCTTCCTGCCCCGCCGGGTTCCGCCCGGCACCGTGCGACGTCGTTGACGTCCGGTCTCTCCCTCCACGGCTTCCACGACGGTCGGTCACAGACTCGCGGTTCGCGACTTGCGGCCGGATCACGCGCGATCGGGTGCCAGCTGCACCACGCCTCGTCATCTCTCCGCGATCCGCTGCCTGCTGGCCGCCAGTCGAACGCCGTGAGCCGTCAGGCTGTGGTACGCTGTGCTCCGTCGATTCCGATGGAGAGATCCATGACAAAGCAGGCCGTCTCGATTGCCACCGTCGCTGTGCTGGCCACGGCGTCCACCGCGGCCGCACAGACCGTCTTCCCGACCTTCTTCACCGAGAAGACGATGCGCCTCGACTACTACCACACGGGCGGCGGCCACGAGCTGTTCGCGGTCGACCAGGTGGTCTCCGACGGCCCGTGGGCCGGCAGCCGCACGCAGCTCATCGACACGACCAACCTCGGCCCGTACTTCTTCGAGGTGATCGACTGCCGGACGAACCAGGTGATCTACTCGCGCGGCTTCGCGTCGATCTACGGCGAGTGGGAGACGACCGACGAAGCCCGGCAGGGCGTGCACCGCTCGTTTCACGAGTCGCTGCGCTTCCCGTGGCCAAAGCAACCGGTCCAGGTGGTCGTGAAGAAGCGCGACAAGGCCAACGTCTTCCGCGAAGCCTGGACGGCGATCGTCGACCCGGCCTCGCGGTTCGTGACGGCGACCGAGACCAGGCCGGCCGGCAAGGTCTGGACCGTCTTCGAGAACGGGCCGTCGGCGACGAAGGTCGACATCCTGATCCTCGGCGACGGATACAGCGAAGCCGAGCTCGCGAAGTTCCACGCCGACGTGAAGCGGCTGACCGACCGGCTCTTCGCCACCGAGCCGTTCAAGAGCCTGAAGTCGGATTTCAACGTGCGGGCGATCGACCTGCCGACGTCGCGCACCGGCGTCAACCGGCCGCGGACGGGCGATTTCCGGCGCACGATGCTCGGCGTCACCTACAACGTGTTCGACTCGGAGCGCTACGCGATGTCGCTCGACAACCGAAGCATGCGCGACATCGCCTCGCAAGCGCCCTACGACTTCCTCGAGATCCTCATCAACGAGAAGCAGTACGGCGGCGGGGGCATCTTCAACGATCACGCCACGGCGGCCGTCGATACGGCGTTTGCCGAGTACATCTTCGTGCACGAGTTCGGCCATCACTTCGCCGGTCTCGCCGACGAGTACTACACCTCCCCCGTCGCCTACCAGACGGGCGTCGAGGACCGGCCGGAGCCGTGGGAACCGAACATCACGGCGATGAAGGACGCGGCGGCGCTCAAGTGGAAGGACCTGGTGGATCCCCACACGCCGCTGCCGACGCCGTGGGACAAGGACGCCTACGACAAGCAGAGCCGCGACATCCAGCAGCGCCGGCAGGTGCTTCGCGCGAGCGCCGCGCCCGAGAGCGAGCTGAACGCCCTGTTCACCGAGGAGCTGCACTGGTCGACGCCGTTCCTCGCCGGCATGACCTTCTCGCACAAGGTGGGGGCGTTCGAGGGGGCGGCCTACGAGTCGAAGGGGCTCTATCGGCCCGAGGCGGACTGCATCATGTTCACGCGCGACGAGGTCGGGTTCTGCCGCGTGTGTCAGCGGGCGATCGCGCGAATCATCGACCTGTATTCGAAGTAGCGTCGGCCGCGCGCGGATAATCGAGCGTCTCGGGAATGGTGACCGCCGCCAGGGCGTCGGCGACGCGGTCCTTCGCGAGCCGGGCCCCGGTCAGGCACGCGTCCATCCGCCGTCGAAGGTCCACGAAGTCCTCGAGCCCCCGAATCCCCGCGCACGGGCCGGCCTTGTCGTCGTGGCTGCCGCCGGCGCCGATCACGTCGGCGTACGCGCCAGCCGAACTCTCGATCCCTGGGATCATCACGTCGAGCGCGGCCAGGTCGTCGGCCGCGAAGCACGCGGCGCAGCCCTCGGCGTCCCAGGCGGGATGGCGACGGTACCCGAACACGAGCGACGCGGTGATGCGGGCGACCTCGCCCGCCGCCCGCGCCGCCTGCACGTGGCACAGGTCGGTCAGCGCCGACACCAGCCCGGGCAGCTCCGCGGCCAGCTCCTCGCAGGCGGGCCCTTTGGCCTCGAGTTCCAGCACGTCCAGGATCTGGCAGCATGAGGCGAGCAGCCAGCCGAGCGCGTCGGCCATCGGGAAGGTGACGCCCTGCCGCGACCAGTCGTACAGCGGCCGGCCTTCGGGGTCTGTCGCGCGCCGCAGGTGATGAAGGGTCCAGGACCAGAGGTCCATCGCCGTCGCCAGCACGCACGCGCCGGTGCCCGGGCGCGACGCCGCGACGCGGCGGATCTCCGCGGTCCAGGCCCGGAACTGGGCGAGAAAGACCTCGTCGACCATCGTGTTCGACAGTGTGCGACGCTGCACCGATTCCGGCCCCTCGTACGTCGCCTCGAGCTGCGCGTCCATCCACTTNNCACGGCGGCCAGCGCATTGGCCACGACGTACTGGACCACCGGGTCCCCGGCGAGCTCGGACAGCCGGCGCTCGTTCCGCCGGGCTGCCGGCCGAGCCGACTCGCGGAGGAACCAGGCCGCGTCCTTCTCCCGCCGACGGAGCGCGCGAACCCTGGCCGCGCCTCCGCGCACGCCCTGCTGTTCCATCACTTCCGTCATGCGGCGCTCGACCGGCTCGAGCTCGTCGAACGCGCGTGCCGCGGCGAAGGCCAGCGACGCGGCGGCCTCGCCCGCCGCCCAGACGTCGATGAGCCTGTGTTGCGCGTCCTCTCGCAACTGCAGGCCCATCTCGTATCGCGGCGTGCCGGGCGCGNNGAACCGGCCGCGCTGGTAGCGCAGCACGGGCTCCACGGCCGATAGCAGCTTGGCCGCGGTCATTGCGCCGACGGTCACCCGCGTCCGCCGGAACACCGTTTCGGCGACGTCGCCGTGGCTCGATCGCGGCACGATCACGCCGTCGACGACGTCGTAGCCGCCGACGATCCGG
>PMKG01000064.1 GCA_003157675.1 Acidobacteriota bacterium | reverse complement strand
TGCGCACGCGGTCCAGGAACTGCTCGAACCGAGGGAAGCGTTCCTCGTCGTGTTCGAGCAGGCCGTATTCTCCCTCCCACTTGTCGTCGATCACGAAGACACCGGGACGAAGGCCGCTCGCGCGCACGTCGTCGTAGATCGACTCGAGCGCGTCCTGGTCGAAGCGCTCGACGGCCGTGCCCGCCGCACACTGCGCGCCCCACGTGTTGAACTGGGGGCGGGACAGGGTGTCCAGCTGCCGCCTGCTGCGCACGGGCGGCACGACGATCCCGGCCGCTCGCAGCGCTCGGTAGTAGCCACGCACCGCGGCATCGTAGGTACCGGCGACCGTCAGCACCCACGACGCCCCCACCTGGATCGTTCCGGATCCCGTGGTCTGGTGGTGCCACAGGTCCGAGTGCGTGCGAAGCCACGGGCTCGCCCGGCCGCTTCTCTGGCGCAGGAGGAGATCACCGGCGGGGACCTTGGTCAGGCCCAGACAGAACGACGCGGAGAGCCGCTGAGTGAGGGCACTGCGCTCGCACATCGAGCCCTCGATGCTGAATCCGGCCACGTAGTGAACCGGCAGTCCCCACTGAGCGGAGACGATGGCGTCGCAGTCGTTCGAGCCGCGGCCGAGCCAGGTCGTCATGTCGAGGCCGAGATGCGCGGGGATCACGGGGCCGAGCACCGAGGACTCGCTGGCGCCGGGGTGCACGAGATAGTCGCTCTCGATGCCCGGAACGGGCTCGCCGCCGGACCAGGCGGCGAAAGCCAGCACCGAGACGACCTCATCGACCTCCTGGGACGCGTACGAAGCCGCCGGGAACCACACGCCGGCGTCGTCGAAGCTGATCTCGACCGTCAGCCGGTCGCCGCCGTTCACGTTGGCGTACTCGACCGTCACGTGATCGCCCGCCATCGACGCCCGGACCACCGCACCCGGGGACGCGGGCGCGGACTCGAGGATGACGGCGGGCTGGAGGTTCGCGGTGAGCACGAGCAGGCCGCGACTGTCGCGCAGGAGGAAGCGATCCGTGGTCGGCGACCACTCCCAGCAGTACGCGGGCCGACAGACGCGGAAGGTTCTCGACAGTGCCATATGCTTCACGGTACTGAGTGGTTGGCAGGATTGCGTCCGGCTCAGAAGCCAGAAAGTCCGGAAGACTATGCACATTGACGGTTCACGGCACACCTTCGGGCTCGCCTGCTGGCACGGCGACCCCGGGCCGATGACGGTGGCGCACCGGCACGACGACATCGAGCTGAACATCGCGGATCGTGAGCTGGGCTACCTGCTCAACGGCGAGCTGATGACGATCCCCGCAGGCCGCGTCGGGATGTTCTGGGCCGCGCGGCCGCACCAGCTGATCGATGTGGCTGCGGGCACGCGCGTCACCTGGCTCACCGTGCCGCTGCCCGAGTTCCTCGGGTGGGGCCTGCCGGACGGGGTCGCCACGGCGTTCGTTCAAGGCCGGATGCTGATTCCGGACGTCGCCCCCGACGAGGCCGGCGCCCGGTTCGCCCGGTGGAGCGAGGACCTGGCGGGGCGCTCCGAGTTCGTCGCGCGCACTGCCGGGCTCGAGGTTCAGGTCTTCCTCAGGCGCCTGTCGCTCGCGCCCGATGCCGCGGCTTCACGTCCACCGGCGCGAGCGGGCGCCGTGGAGGGCGTGGCCGTCATGGCCGCGTTCGTCGCAGCCCGGTCCGCCGACCAGATCCGCATCGCCGATGTCGCCGCGAGCGCCCACCTGGCGCCCAGCTACGCGATGGCGCTGTTCAAACGCACGGTGGGAATCAGCATCGGAAGCTACCTTGTGCAATGCCGGGTGGCCCAGGCGCAACGACTTCTCCTCACGACACGCAGGCCTGTCGGCGACATCGCGATGGCGGCCGGGTTCGGGTCGCACAGCCAGTTCCACGAACGCTTTCGCGCCGCGTGCGGCACGACCCCGGCCGCCTACCGACGCGGCAACTGCGGCATCCCGCACACCGATGCCGGCGAGGACGGCTGAGCGGCGCGCAAGTCCCCGACGCGCAGGCGAACCGGCATGGGTCGGCGAAACGAAGCCGGCCGGCCCACGCCCGCGCTCAGGCCCGACCGGTGACGACTGTTCCGTCGTGGCGCCGCTCCCACGTGCTGCCGGTGGCGAGCGCGACGCTCTTGTAGGCGCCGTCGTAGATCCCGATGCGCTTGTTCTTGACGATCGAGTCGCAGAACAGCTCCATGAGGTCGGTCTCCTGGGTGATCAGGTCGATCGCCTGGAGCGTGCGCGGGATGCTCCGCGTCTCGATCGTGCCGTCGCCGAGCTCGGCGCTGCGGATCGCACCCCAGGCCTCGTGCGCACCCACGCGGGCGTTGAAGATCTTGGGCACGGGGTAGAACGCCAGCTCGGACGGCTTGGTGATCAGGACGTCCGACACGCGCATGAGGTAGTTCGTGGCGTAGACCCCGTGGAACGTGTTGTCGAACAGGAACACGTGAAGCCCCGACGTGTTCCCGTCCCGGATCTGGTCGGCGAACTCCTGCGTGTCGTCCCAGGTGAAGTGGGTCTGCACCGAACAGACGCCCGAGCCGAGCTCGCCCTTGAGCCACTCCCAGTTGTCGGCGTGGTCGCCGAGGTTGACGAACAGGGTGAGGTCGCCGCGGTCGATCATCGGCCGGCAGTGGTCGATGATCGCCTTGAACAGCCCGCGCTGCGCCCCTGCCCCGCCCATGGTGAGCAGGAACCGACGCGGCTCCCCCGAGCGCATGCGGTCGATCCGCGCCGCGCAGTCGCCCTCGACGTTCTCGACCAGCTCATGGTCCACGTGGTGCCCGACGTACTCGATCGCGCCGGCCGGGGTCGGGTGCAGGATCTTGTCGTCCTCGTCGAACTGGTTCATGATGCGGAAGCCGTAGTAGCCCGACGGTGACTGGACGGCGTGCGTCGCGCCCTCGACCAGCTGGAAGGCCATCGGCCAGTTGTCGAACATCATGTCCACGACGCTCGTCATGCCGCCGGCCACCGCACCCATGCAGTTCCACATGTGCGCCGTGAGGATGGGCATGTCCGACGGCAGCGCCTGGTGCAGGTTCGCGAACAGCTCGCTCTTGCGGTAGTCGCGCGCGTTGGCCTTGAGGAAGCGCCACGGCCAGCCGATCGCGGTGGTGTTGAGCCACCAGTTCAGACCGGGCAGCGTCTTGTCGCCGCTGGTGACCGACTCCCAGATGTACGTGTTGAACAGCTCGCTGCGCTCGGAGATGCGCGAGTACTTGCTGTAGTTCGTGTTCCACCAGCCGATCGCGTCCTGGGTGATCCCGGGGATCGCCAGCAGGTCGAGCCAGTACGGCGTGTAGCCCATCGACCGCGCCGCCGAGGCGCCGGCCATGGCGATGCGGTAGTGCCCGAAGCCCATCCGGATCGTCGAGATGACGATGCCGTTCTGACGGTCGATCGGGTCGCCGAGCGAGTCACGTCGCAGGTCACGGATCCCGATGACGTCCCCCAGCTGGGGGTTGTCGTGGACGCTCAGCTCGTACTTCTCGTCCGGGTCGAAGTCGAACTTCTTCACGAACATCTGCTGCCACGCGAGCGCTTTGCGGTCCTGGGACGCGGTGATCCTGTTCCCGTAGAGCGAGAAGTGCTGGTGGTCCATCGGGGCTCCTTGATCGGGCACGCGGAAGGCTCGCTGTGTGAACCGCACGCATGCAGAGCAGGCCCGCGCTGAGTAGTCTGTGAACGTGCACACATTGGCAGACGGACCGTCGTTCCGTCAACTCCCGGCGGGCTGCGAGCGGGGAGCCCACTCCTTGGCGCGGCTCGTGCGCCGGGCGATCTCTCCCAGGACAGGACGTCCCTGGCGACGGACCCGCCGTCGGCGAGCGCGCCGACGGTGACGACGCACCCCGACTGAGGCAGCGCATGGCCGCCCAACGAGGTCAACGAGACGGGCTGGCGCCCCGGCATGGGTGCAGGCCTCGGTGCAGCCGGCGTCGACCGCAACTACGCGTCGGCTACACCCACAGCCGCACCCACGCGCGCGACGACCGCGCGCGGAGAGTTGACCGTCGCGCTGCGGCCCAGTGGTCGGGTCAGGAGGCGCGGTCGACCAGCGAGGCGGCGAACGACAGCAGCGCGTCCTTGACCGGGCCCGCCGGCAGCGGGTCCAGCTCGGCGACCGCCTCGCGCGCCCAGGCCGCGGCCAGCGCACGGGTCTCGGCGACGACGTCGTGCCCCCGCAGGCCGCGCACGGCCCGGGCGAGGTCGGCGTCCCCCGACAGGTCGGAGTCGAGCAGCGCGACCAGGTCGCGGTCCAGGGCCCGCGCGTCGGGCCGCGCGGCCCGGGCCCGCAGCAGCAGGACCGGCATCGTCGGGACACGCTCGCGCAGGTCGGTCCCCGGCATCTTGCCCGTCTCGGCGCCGTCCGCAGACAGGTCGATGACGTCGTCGGCCAGCTGGAACGCGACGCCGCCCCGCTCGCCGAACTCGGTGACGATCTGCACCACGTCCGGCTCGCAGCCGGCGAACGTCGCACCGAAGCACGCCGCGGTCGCGATGAGCGACCCGGTCTTGTCGGCAAGGACACGCAAGTAGTGCGCGACGACGTCCTCGCCGTCCTGCGGCCCGACCGTCTCGTGGAGCTGCCCCAGGCACAACCGCTCGAACGAGCCCGCCT
>PMKG01000106.1 GCA_003157675.1 Acidobacteriota bacterium | reverse complement strand
GACCTGATGAACGGCCTGCAGGTGTTTCCGAACCTGGTCGGACTGGTGGGGCTGAGCGGCCTCGTCGCTGCGGTGGCAAGACGCCGGAAGCCCTCAGCGTGACTGCGTGACCGCCGTGACCTAAGCCCTGAGCCCTGAGCCTCTTGGCTTGGGCCTTGGGCCATCTGGCCCTGGGCCGCCGTCCTACCACTCGGATCCGCTGGCCTTGACGTCGAACGTGCGGCGCCCCGCGTCACCCGCCAGCTTGTACTTCGCAGGTCCGATGACCGTCGTGCCGCCGCTTGCGATCGACGCCTCCAGCCACTTCCTCGCCTTCGCCTGATCGGCGCCGTCGAAGTGCAAGCCCGCCACCACGCCGAACAGTCGGAGGCCCAGCGCGTCCTTGGCCGGGCCGCTCTGCGTCACGACGGAGTTGATGTACTCGATCTTGCCCGGCGCGCTTCCGTAGAAACGGACCTGGTAGCTCACCAGCGGCGTCGCGGCCTCGCACATCCACACGTTGGTCCGGTTCTCCAGCATCGGCCCCTTGCAGGTGATCCCGATGGCCGCGAGCTCCTTCTTGATGTCGTCCGCCCACAGCCCGCGAAGCCACCGTGTCTCCATGGACGGGGCCGCCGGCTTCGCAGAAGCGGAGGTCGCAGTCGCGTTGCCGCCCGGTCCGCCGCACGCCGCCGCCATGAGCACGCCCGCCGCGAGGAAGACGACGAGAGTCCGTCGGTACATATGAATCCCTGCCTTGTCGGAGTGAACCGCCGTCGTTGCCAGAAACGGCCGGGTCAGCGCGGATGGACGACGTAAGACGCCGCCACCTGGTCGAGCAGTGCGTCCGCCGCTCGACCTGAGACCGACTCGCACGACGGGTTGAAGCGGAAGACGTAGCCCTCGGGAGACGGCGCGAGCTTCGGATGGGTCCGGTAGAGCCACTCCTCGGTCGCCACCTGTTCCTGATCCTGGAATGCGCGGAGCGCATCGGGCGCCCCGAAGTGCTGCGCCACGTGGGTGTCCTTCTGCCAGTCGGGTTTGCCGAGCACGAGGAAGGTGCGGCCGCAGTCGGTCCACTTCTTGCCGTTGACGAAGAAGCGCTTCTCCGCCGTCCGCATGCGGAGCTCGAACTGGGCGCGAACCGGGTTCTCGGGGTTGGACGGGTCGGGATTGCGCGCGCGCCAGAAGTCCTCCTGGAACTTCGCGCGCTCGGCGGGCGCGGTGGTCTTGGCCTCCTTGCGCTCCGACTGCAGCATCAGGGGATCGACCCGGTCGAGCCAGTGTTTCCAGTCGTCGTTCGAGACGGGCGCGGACTCCTGGGCGCGTACGGCGGTCATGAGCACCGTGAGGACGAACATCACGGACAGCACTCGTTTCATGCCGACATCATACGCGGATTCGGCCGGGAGCGATTCGCCGGGCGATGTACAATCCGGGCATGCCCGACACACGGCGGCGGGAGCCTGTCGAGTTCGACGTCTTCGTCTCGTTCGCCGACGATCCTGACGCCGAGATCCCGTCGACGGTCGCCGCCTATCTGACGCGGGCCGGGTTCCACGTGCGGATGGGCGGACCGACCGGACCTCTCGGCGCGGACTCGCTCGAACTCGCTCTCGTCGACGAGACGCCCGACTTCATTCTGCTGCTCACGCCGGCAACGAGGGCCGCGCTGGACGACCGCGGGCACCCGGTGCACACCGAAGTGGCGCGCGCCCTCTCTGCGAATCGGAACGTCGTCTGCGTCGAGGAGGCGGCCCGGAAGTCCGGCTCGAAGCAGGACAGGTTCGGGGACCTGGCCGGCCTCGCCGTTCAGCAGCGCGTGACGTACGACCCGGATCGGCTCGCCGAGTCGCTGTCGATCCTGCAGCACGCCCTGTCGAGCGAGCCGACGGTCAACGAACGCCACGACATGCGCCGGACACGGCGCTGGTTCATCTTCGCGGCGTTGTTCGTTCTCGCGGGCTTCTCGTGGCAGACCGCGCCGTATGTCATCAAGGCCTGGCGGCAGCCGAGGCCGCTCCCGCCGGTGGCCTCGTTCACGCTCTACTGGGCGGGCTTCGCCGAGCGGACCGAGAGCGGCGCGCCGGTGGAGTTCCCGCTGCAGACGGGTGCGGTCGTGTCGGGCGGAGAGCGGGTGCGGATTGCGTTCAGCCCGAGCGCCGACGGGTTCGCCTACGTCATCGCGAAGGACGCGCGCGGGCGGGTCTCGGTGCTGTTTCCCACCGACATTGTGAAGGGGGCCAGCCGGGTGAAGGCCGGCAAGGTCTACGGCGCGCCGGTCGAGTCTGGCTGGCTGACGGTCGACCCGCAGGTCGGCCTCGACACGATCTATGTCGTCGGCAGCTACGACCCGCTGCAGAACCTGGAAGAGCTCGTCGAGGAGCAGGAGACGCCGACCAACGTGTCCGCCCGGCGCGCGCTGGTCGATGAGACGGTCGCAGGCCTGCTCGACGGNNCGCCACTTCCAGTACGGCCGCCGCGTCTCGATCAGGACGAGGCAGTACATCGACCAGGGGCTCATGCCGCCGCCGGGCCCACCGACCTTCAGCGCGGCGCGGCCGTCGGGGCCTGCCCTGACGCACCCGGCACTCGCCCAACCGGGGTTGGTCAGCGCGCTGGCGGAAATCCGCGTGAAATTCGTGACGGCTAGGTAGGATTCAGGATTCGGGAGTCGGGATTCAGGTCAGCACTCAGAGGGGCCAGGCGATCGCCTGGCCC
>PMKG01000129.1 GCA_003157675.1 Acidobacteriota bacterium | reverse complement strand
GCTCGTGGAGATGGCCGACATCGTCCCCGCGTCGCACAACATGTGGAAGTACCACTGGGTGACGCTCGAGACCCTCACGGCGCTGCCCGAGCGCGATCTCAGGGCGGCGCTGACGACGGCCTACGACATCGTGCGTGCCGGCCTGCCCAAGGGCGTCCAGGCGTCGCTCGACGCCGGCCGCGCCGCCGCCGTGGCGCCGCGGATTCCGAAGAAGGGCCGGCGGCGCGCTACAATCAAACGGTAAGGCCGGCCGCCCGGTCGTGCCCGCGCGTCCGTCCCGAATCAGGAGGCTTCCATGAGAAGAATGGCGTTCGCCGCCTCGTTTCTGGTCGTCCTCGCAACCTTCGCGCTCGCCCAGCAGCCGACACCGCCCGCCTCCCAGGCTCCGCAGGCGCCGCGCATGCCCGCGAGCCCGCGCGGGAGCGCCGCGACTCAGGTTGGCGGCCTGTGGGCCGAACCCACGACGCCGGGCGGCGCGCCGCGCTACACCGACGGCAAGTGGATCACGGTCGATTACGGCCGTCCGATCCTGCGCGACCGCACGAACATCTTCGGCGCGGGCGCCGACTACGGCAAGAAGGTGAATGACGGGGCGCCGGTGTGGCGGGCTGGCGCGAACCAGACCACCCGGTTCAAGACCGAGGTGCCGCTCGTCATCGGCGGCAAGACGTTGCCGGCCGGCGAATACAGCCTCTTCGTCGAGCTCACGCCCGCGTCGTGGACGCTGATCCTGTCGTCCGAGCCGTTCCAGCAGAAGTACGACCCGAACAACAAGACCGACACCTGGGGCGCCTACAACTACGATCCGAAGTTCGACGTCCTGCGCGCGCCCATGACGCTCGCGAAAGGCGCGGCGTCGGTCGACCAGTTCACGATCCAGTTCGCCGACGTCACGGCAACGGGCGGCAAGCTGATGCTGCTCTGGGAGAAGGACGTCGCGACGGTGCCCTTCACGATGGCGAAGTAGACGCCGCGGTCATGCTGTGGTCGCTGCTGCCGCGGTTCGACAAGTTCGTGGCGCCCGGCGTGCTGCTCGCGCGCGCCGAACAACCCCGGCTCTTCGCCGAACTGGAGAGCATTACCGCGACGCTCCACGAACCCATGCCGCGGCAGGTCTACCTGGTCGGAGACGTCAACGCGTTTGTCGCGGACCGCGGTGGGTTCCTGGGCATCGGCAGCCGGCGCGTGATGGGCCTGGGACTGCCCTTGTTCTCCATCCTGACGGTGTCGCAGTTCCGCGCCGTGCTGGCGCACGAATTCGCGCATCACTACGGCGGCGACACGAGCCTGGGGCCCTGGGTGTACAAGACCCAGCGCGTCATCGTCCGCATCTTCGAGAACGTCCGGTCGCTGAAGGGCCTGGCTCGGCTCGCGATCCTCGGCATGATGTACGTGGCGGTCGCGACGCGGATGAAGTGGTACTTCCAGCTCTTTCTTCGCGTCATCAACCTGGCCTCACGACGGCGGGAGTGCCGCGCCGATGAACTGGCCTGCCTGATTGCCGGGCGCCGGCCCCTCGTCGACGGTCTGCGCGCCCTGAACGGCGCTGCGCCGGCGTGGGCGACTTTCTGGAAGACGGAGGTGGCGCCGGTCTTGGGCGATGGCGTGGTCCCCGGCATCGTCGAGGGTTTCGCCAGCTTCACCTCGGTGCCCGAGATCGGCGAGCAGATCGGCAAGTACCTCGACACGCAGATCCGCGAGGAGAAGGCGAATCCCTACAACAGTCGCCCTCCGTTGCGGGATCGCCTCGCGGCGGCGGAGACCTTCTCCGCGGGCGAGGCTGCGGACGATTCGACATCGGCGCGCGGCGTGCTCGACAAGGCGGATGCCACCGAGATCCGCTGGCTCGAGCACCTCAATCCCGAGGTGAAGCCCGGCACGCTGACCTCGATTCGGTGGGACGAGGTCGCGAGCAGGGTGACGCTGCCCCGATGGCGGAAGTCCGCGGCCGAGTATTCATTCGTGCTCGAGGGTGTCACTGCGGAGTCGCTGCCCGAGCAGGTTCCCACACTGCGGCAAATCGGAGCCGGGATACGCGATCCCGTGGGGATGCTGCTCGACCCGGCACAGCGCGCTCACCGCGCGGGCCAGCTCTTCGGGGTTGGGCTGGCGCTGGCTCTGCTTGCCGATGGATGGACGCTCACCGACACGCCGGGAGTCTTCTATTTCGGCCGTGACGGGCGGCGCCTGAATCCCTTTGTCGTGATGGACCAGCTCATGGCGGACACGCTCTCGGCGGAGGACTGGAGAGCGCAGTGCGCGGAGCTGGGGATCGGCGGACTGATCCTCGGTCCGCCCGCTTCGCGGTAGCTCTTCAATCTCGCGGTCGCATGGCGACATCATGACGTCACGACGTCTTGACGTGATGACGTTATAGGTCCTATCATGCCGCCCATGGGTGCCACACGACGCGCCACCATCTATCTCGAGCCTGAACTCCACCGGGCCCTGCGCCTCAAGGCGGCCGAAACCGACAACAGCCTGTCCGAGTTGGTGAACAACGCCGTCCGGC
>PMKG01000460.1 GCA_003157675.1 Acidobacteriota bacterium | reverse complement strand
CGCGGGTGGATGCAGTCCACCGGGCACACGTCCACGCAGGCGGTGTCCTTGGTGCCGATGCACGGCTCGCAGATCACGTATGCCATATGTCATCTCCTCGCTACGACACGCCCATCGCCACGGCCGAAAGGTACCCGAGGCGGAGCGACAGGTGGCGGGCCAGTTCCCAGGCGCCCCGACTGTGCACCCCGACGACCGACCGGTCATCGCTCCCGTGGACGAACACCCCGACGCGCGCCACCTCGCGCCCCGTGTAGTCGAAGACCGGCGCGCAGGTGCAGCACAGTCGCTCCGTGACGTCCGGGGCCGTCGCCGGTTCCTGGTCGAATCCCAGGTGCCACACCGCCTCGCCGCCCCGCGCCACGTCGCGCGGCTCGGAGAGCCGCAGACAGGACAGGCGCCGGCCCGCGCGCTGCGCATCGCCGGCGAAATAGAGCGAACAGTGCGCCGGCATCTCCTTGCCGTACGTGGTCCGCATCGCCGGTTCGCCTCCCTCGGGCCGCCAGATGTAGGTGACCTCTCCGGCCGACGGCACCGCGAGAAACACGCGAGCGCCCGACGCGACCGCATAATCCCGCAGGACGGGATAGGCGTGCAGGCGCAGCTCCGAGCGCCCGAACGACGAGAACGACAACTCGAGCATCTTGATGCCGAGGCTGTACCGCTGCGTCTCCTCGTCCTGCCGCACGTAACCCCGCCTCTTGAGCACCGCCAGCAGCCGGTGAACGCTCGGCCGCGGCTGTTTCACCGTGCGCGCCAGGTCGGATAGACTCATTCCACCGGGTTCGTTTGACAGCGCCTCGCACACATCGAACGCCTTGTCCACCGAGGTCATCTGAACATGGACGGCGGGCGGACTTGGCGACGGTGTCAGCGGCAGAGAGTCCACTATGCGGAATCCTGTTTCGTTATTCAAACAGTACTGCCGGCCGGCGGACGTGTCAAGCTGGGAGTCGAGACGCTCGGCAGGGCGTCTTCTGCTGGCCGTGGCGGCTCTCATGGCAGTGGCGGCTCCCCGGACCCTCGGCGCGCTCAGTGGACCCGGGATCCCGCTGCCGGGTGCCGCGGCTCCCGCGCTCGCCAGGCTCTTCACGCCCACGCACGTACCCGACGGCACTTACCAGGTGACGGTGCAAGAGGAGGGGGTCGAGGACGCGCTCAGCCGCGTCAGGGAGGCTCTGCCGGCCGGGTTCCGCCTGGGCACGCCTCCCGGCGCCTGGCACGCCCGGTCGCTCGATCCGCTCGACGCCTTCGGCAGGGCCGGGGCCTACGATCGCGCCAGGGTGGTCCAGCTCTACTGGGGACGCAAGGTCTCGGTCGTCCGCGGCCCGATCGAGCGCGACGGTCGCGTCGTGGGCGCGTTGGCGCTCTTATCGCCCTACCCCGACCCGACGCTGACCCGCCTCGAACCGGGCACCCTCGCGATCCTCATGAGAACAGGCGGGTAGCGGCCGTCGGCCTGCCGGTCGCCAGGCGACCGCATGGTATGATCTGGACGTCCGGCGCTACGGCATGACCACCTCCGTCGACCGTCCCATCGTCTTCATCCGGCCTCGCGACCAGAAGCCGTCCTGGCTGAAGGTCAAGGCGCCAGGATCGCCCGAATACATCCGCCTCAAGCGGCTGATGGGAGAGCTTCACCTCAACACCGTGTGCGAGGAGGCGCACTGCCCCAACATCGGCGAGTGCTGGCAGCACGGGACCGCCACGTTCATGATCCTCGGAGACGTCTGCACCCGGAATTGCCCGTATTGCGCCGTCGCGCACGGCCGGCCGGCCGGCCTCGACACGGCCGAACCGGCCCGGGTGGCCGAAGCCGCCGAGCGGATGCGCCTTCGCTACGTGGTCATCACTTCGGTCGACCGGGACGATCTCGCCGATGGGGGGGCCTCGATCTTCTCGGGGACGATCGCCGAGATTCGCAAGCGCCTGCCGTCGTGCCGGGTCGAGGTCCTGATCCCCGACTTCCAGGGGAAGGAAGCGGCGCTGCACGCCGTGCTCGACGCCGGACCCGACATCCTGAACCACAACACCGAAACGGTGCCGCGGCTCTACCGGATGGCCCGGCCGGGCGGCCGATATCCCCGGACGCTCGAGCTGCTCGACCGCGCCCGCCGCTACGCGCCGCAGATCCCGACCAAGTCGGGCCTGATGGTCGGCCTTGGCGAGACGTGGGACGAACTGGCGGCCACGCTGGCCGATCTCCGGTCGGTCGGCTGCGCCATCCTGACCATCGGCCAGTACCTCAGCCCCTCGGCCGCGCACCTGCCCGTCGCCCGCTACTATCACCCGGAGGAGTTCGACATGCTGAAGTCCACGGCGCTCAGCATGGGTTTCGGGCACGTCGAATCGGGTCCGCTGGTGCGGTCGTCGTACCACGCGCACGAGCAGGCGGAGGCCTACGACGAGTCGATATGTCCACCACGCGCTTGAGTGAACCGCCCGTGTCGCTGGCCGACGAGGCACAGGTGGACCTGCTGCGCCGGATGCTGCTCGGCCGCCGCTTCGAGGAGCGGTGCGCCGAGATGTACTCGCTCCAGAAGATCGGCGGGTTCTGCCACCTGCAGATCGGTCAGGAGGCGGTGTCGGTCGGCGCGATGTCGACGCTCGAACCCGACGACTACATCTTCAGCTCCTACCGCGACCACGTGCACGCCATCACCAAGGGCGCGAACCCGCGCCGCGTGATGGCGGAGCTGTTCGGACGCGACACGGGTCTCTCGCGCGGCAAGGGCGGGTCGATGCACCTGTTCGACGCGGAGCACCACATGCTCGGCGGCCACGCGATCGTCGGCGGGCACATCCCGCTCGCGACCGGCGTCGCCTTCGCCTTGAAGTACGAGGAGCGGCCGCAGGTCGTGCTGTGCTTCTTCGGCGAGGCGGCCGTCAATATCGGCGCCTTCCACGAGTCGCTCAACATGGCGGCCCTCTGGAAGCTCCCCTGCGTCTACATTTGCGAGAACAACCGGTACGGGATGGGCACGGCGATCGAGCGGGCGTCGGCCATCTACGACGTCGCGCAGCGGGCGTGCGCCTACGACATGGCGAGCGAGACGGTGGACGGCATGGACGTCCTCGCCGTGCGCGAGGCGGTCGGCCGCGCGGTGAAGCTGGCGCGCACCGAGCACCTGCCGACGCTCATCGAGGCGCGCTGCTACCGGTTCATGGGCCACTCGATGTCCGACCCGGTGCACGGGCACTATCGCACCAAGGAAGAAGTCGAGGAGCAGAAGCTGAAGGACCCCATCCGGCACCACTTCAAGCGGCTGTCGGATCGGGGGCTCGTCGACCAGGCAGGGCTCGAACGGATGGACGCGGAAGCCCGCGCGGTGGTCGACGCCGCCGTGGAGTTCGCCGACGCGAGCCCGGAGCCGGGGGCGGGCGCGCTGTACGAGGACGTGTACAGCCGGCCGTATGGGCCGTACACGCTGAGCAAGTAGGCCTCCGGCCCGCGACTTGCGGCGTGCGGCGGTGTCACGGGTGACATGGCCTCCCGTCGAATGTCGCGAGCCGCGAGCCGGTACGAGATCGCACGATCGCAAGATCGCACGATCGCAAGATTCGAGTCTCTTTATGCCCGTCCTGACCTACCGTGACGCCCTGACCCAGGCGCTTCGAGAAGAGATGCTGCGCGATCCGAAGGTCTTTCTCATGGGCGAGGAAGTCGGGATCTACCAGGGCGCCTACAAGGTCAGCCGGGGCCTGCTCCAGGAGTTCGGCGAGCGCCGCGTCATC
>PMKG01000233.1 GCA_003157675.1 Acidobacteriota bacterium | reverse complement strand
TCGTCGTGGTCGGCGAGGCCGGCGGCAGCCAGGACTACTACATGACGTTCAAGGAGCCGGTCGAGGCCTGGACGCGCGCTCGCGGCGAGCAGGCCCGATACCGCGACGGCACGCGGCTCGTTCGCCTCGACGTCAGCCACGTCGGCGCCCCCGCGCCCTTCGTCGTCCGGTCCGGCAAGCGGATGCTGGCCTCTGGCACGCTCGCACTCGGATACAACGAGATCGTCCTTGGCGTGGACGCCGGGACGAGGTCCCTGCCGATCGCCGTCGAGGTCGCTGGGCACGAGGCCGGGTCGGTCACCGCAGCGCTGCTACCGGTCCGCGACTGGGAGCTTCACCTCCTGCCGCACTCGCACGTGGACATCGGCTACTCCGACCCGCAGCCTGAGGTCGAGCGCAAGCAGTGGAAGAACCTGCGAGACGCGGTGGCCCTGGCGGCGGCGACGGCCAACAACCCGCCGGAGGCCCGGTTTCGCTGGAACGTCGAAGGACTGTGGTCGGTGGAGAGCTATCTCGCGCAGGCGGCGCCCGCCGAGCGCGACGCCTTCGTCGCGGCCGTGCGTGCCGGCTCGATCGGCCTGCAGGCCAACTACACCAATATCCTCACGGGCCTGTGCACGCCCGAGGAGCTGCGCCACTGGACCGACGCGGCGCGGCGGCTCGAGGCCGGGTATCACCTGCCGATCGGGCGGACCGCGATGCACACCGACATCCCGGGCCTGAGCTGGACCGTGGTGTCGGCGCTCGCCGACGCCGGCGTCCGCTACTTCAGCAGCGGGCCGAACTACATGCCATCAAACCCGGACCTCGGCGACCGGATCGGCCACACGCTCCACGAGCTGGGCGACAAGCCGTTCTGGTGGGAGTCGCCGTCGGGCGGTCAGCGAGTGCTATTCTGGATGGCCGGTCGCGGCTACTCGCTCTTCCACGGCATGAACTCTGGGCCGATGGCCAACGCGGGCCGCCGCACACTGCTCGACTACGCGTGGCAACTCGACCGCGACGGGTACCCCTACGACATCGTGCAGATTCGCTACACGATCGGCGGCGACAACGGGCCGGTCGATCGGGACCTGCCGGCGTTCGTCAAGGAATGGAACGCGAGGTTCGCCTCGCCTCGGTTGGTCATCGACACTGCCGGCGCGATGTTCGAGGCGTTCGAACGGAGATACGGCGAACAGCTTCCGTCGCGGCGCGGCGACATGACGCCCTACTGGGAGGACGGCGCGATCTCGACGGCCGCCGAGGAAGCGTCCGTGCGCGCCGCCGCCCGGCGCTTGCAGCAGGCCGAGGCGATCTGGGCGCTGCGCGACCCGGGCGCGTTCCCGTCGAAGGCGTTCGACGCGGCGTGGAGCCAGGTGCTGCTCTGGCACGAGCACACCTGGGGCGCTGCCGACAGCGTCAGCCATCCCGACCGCAAGGACGTCGTCGATCAGTGGCTCTACAAGCGGCAGTTCGCCGTCGAGGCGGACAGGCAGTCGCGCGAGCTGATGGAGGCGGCCCTCCCCACTGCCCCACCGCCGGCTGACAACGCGGACGCCGAGTTCCAGGTCCTGAACACGCTCTCGTGGCCGCGAGGTGGCCTGCTGCTGCTGCCGGCCGATCGCACGGCTGGGCGGGACCGAGTGCTCGACGCCGACCGCGTCACGCTGGCATCGCAGCGGCTGGCCGACGGTCGGCTGGCGGTCGCCGTGGACGCGGTTCGCGCTCTCGGCGCCGTGCGGCTGAGGGTGGTGCGCGGCACGCCGGGACTGCCGAAGCGGCCCGTCGCGTCCGGGCCCGACTTCCTCGACAACGGCACGATCAGGGTCGAGATCGATCCGGCGACGGGGGACATCCACAGGATCGTCTCCGCGGGCGCCGGTCATCCGGGCGGAACTGAGTTCGTGGGCCCCGGCGGCAACTTCGGCGCGTATCTCTACGTCCCCGGCCGCGATCCGTCGAAGGCCGAGCGGGCGGGACGGCCGACCATCGAGCAGGTGTCCACTGGACCGCTCGTCGCGACGCTCCGAATCACCAGCGCCGCGCCGGGAACCGAGCGGCTGGTCCGCACCGTCGCGCTCGCCGCCGGGTCCGATCGCGTCGAGTTGCAGGCGCTTCTCCAGAAGACCATGGTGCGCACGAAGGAGAGCGCCCACCTGGCGTTCCCGCTCGACATCCCCGGGGGCACGATCCGCGTGGACCAGGGCGAGGCGCTGGTGGCGATCGAAGCCGACCAGCTTCCCGGTTCCTGCAAGGACTTCATCGGCGCTCAGGGCGCCATCGACGTCTCGAATGACCGCGCCGGCGTCTCGATCGCGTCCGCCGACGCGCCGCTCTTCGAGTTGGGCGCGTTGACCGACGAGCGGAGCGAGAACAGTCTGCCCCGGACCTGGCGCTCCGCGGTCGCGCCGGGCACGACGCTCTACGCCTACCTGCTGAACAACTACTGGCACACCAACTACAAGGCCGACCAGGCCGGCCCGCTGGCGTTCTCGTTCACGATCCGCCCGCACGGGGGCTTCGATGCGCCGAGCCTTCGCCGTTTCAGCGCGGAGGTCGAGCAGCCGCTCGTCGCGGCTCCGGTGGCACCCGACGGCGTCCTGCCACTGCCGCGACTGGTCCTCGACAGCGCCTCCATCGTCGTTTCCTCGCTGCGACCCGATGCCGAAGGCCACGGGCTGATCTTCCGGTTGTACAATGCGTCGGCTGCCGAGGCGACGGGCCGCCTCTCCGGAGCCCCGGTTCGCCTGCTCCCGTTTGGGACCCGCACGATCTACGTGCCCTTCGCCCGGCCGATCTCGAAATGACCCTGACCTCGCGGCGGAAATGAACCTGAAGGAGGGCCGATGTACCGCACCGTCGAAGACTTCCGGAAGTCGATGAACAGCGAGCGCGAGAACACCCTGAAGGTGCTGCGGACGCTCACCGACGAGTCGCTCGCGCAGAAGGTCGGCCCGGGCGGCCGGTCGCTCGGGCGGCTCGCGTGGCACATCACGCAGATGTTCGGCGAGATGGGCGGCCAGATGCACATCCCAGTCGAGGCGGCGAGCGAGAAGACGCCGCAGCCGGCGACCGCGAAGGACATCGCCGACGCGTACGAGTCGGGCTCCGCGTCGCTCATCAAGGGCGTGGAGGCCACCTGGACCGACGCCGACCTGCTCGTCGAGATCGACATGTACGGCGAGAAGTGGGCGCGCGGCTACGCGCTGTGGGGCCTCATCGCGCACGAGATTCATCACCGCGGCCAGATGACCGTGCTCATGCGGCAGGCCGGCCTCGGCGTGCCGGGCGTCTACGGGCCGTCGAAGGAGGAGTGGGTCAATTACGGGATGCCGGCACAGGAGTAGTCGGCTCTAACGCTCGTCAGTCGGAACTGACGATTGGGCAGTCGGGCCCGACGCGTGTCGGTCGCGACGCCTTTTCCGGCAGGGCGGCCCTTTAGGGCTGCCTCTCACGGAGGACCTGTGCCTGATGTCGAGAACGGCACCTACAAGGGGTGCTACGTCTGCGGACTCGAGAACGAGGCCGGGTTGCGGATCCCGTTCCGCAAGGACGGCGAGGGACGAAGCCGCGCGGAGTACGTCGCGCGCCCCGAGCACGCCGGCTGGCCCACCGTGATCCACGGCGGCCTGCTCTTCACGCTGATGGACGAAGCCGTCGCCTGGGCGTGCACCTACGCCGGCAAGCGCTGCGTGACGGCGAGGGCCGAGGCGCGGTTCCGCGAGCCAGGGCGCGTCGGCATGCCGCTCGTCATCACCGGGCACGTCACGCGAAAGAGCGCGCTCGCCCTCCGCGCCCACGCCGAGATCCACGTCGGCGACGACGCGGGCCCGATTGTGGCCGAACTCGACGCCGTGATGGCCGTCACGCGTAAGGGCCAGCAGCTCATCGGATAGGGCGACCCCTGAGGGTTGTCTCGAAAAGGCGATGAACGCGTTCATCCTGCTTCTCGCGCTCTTGTTCATGCCGCTGGCGGGCGACGACGCCCGCCAGGGCATTCGCGTCGTGGACAGCGTGGACGTGTCGTCGCCGCGTGACGAGGCGGCGCACGGGTTCGCCGGCGAGCAGACACAGGTCGGCGAGACGGCGAGCTTGAAGTGGCGCACCGCCACCGGCTGGTTCGGCTACTCGCTTCGGATCTACGACGACAGTCCGCTGACCCTGGTCTTCGTGCTCGCCGCGGGCACAGGGGATCGGGAGACGTTCGACGTCCTCGTGGACGGGAAGAAGATCGCGACGGTGGACCGCGAGGCGAGTCGGCAGAAGGCCGAAGAGGCGAAGGTCGACGTGCCGTTCGCACAAACGAAGGGGAAGCTCTCGGTGACCGTGAAGGTCCAGGCGCACGACGGGTCGTGCACCGCCCGCATGCTCGAGATACGGACCGTGCAGGAACACCTCGAGTAACGTGCATCTTGCGATCTGGCGATCTAAGGATCTTGCGATCTGGCGGCGGCTGGCGTGCGGTCGCAACTTCGCACGATCGCTCGATCGCAAGATGTCTAGCTTCGCGCTCGTCCGATCTCCGCCAGGTCTGCCAGCGTCCTTTCCAAGTCCGCGCTCGTGGTTCGCGGGTTCATCAGCGTCACCCGCAGCACCCTCCGGCCTCCAAGCATCGTCGTCGTGATCCAGCCGGTGCCAGACCGGTTGTACTCCTCGCGCATCCGGAGGTTCAGCGCGTCCAGGCGTTCCTCGGCCATCGCCTCACGACCGACGTAACGGAAGCAGAGGATGTTCGACTCGGGCTCGTGAAGGGCGGCGAACTCCGGGTGCGCGACGACCGCCGCATGCATGAGTCGGGCGTTGGCGCAGAGATGGTCGTAGAGCGCGCCGAGGCCGTCTGCGCCGTGTCGCTGCAGCGCCACCCACACCTTGAACGCATCGATGCGCCGCGAGCAGGTGAAGCTGCGGAGCCCCTGGTCCCAGCTTCGCGCGCCGGCGCCCGCGTGGAACAGGTACGGCGCCCGCTGGCTGAACGCCGCCTCGAGGTCGGCCTCGTCGCGCACGAGGACGACGCTCGCGGTGAGCGGCATGAGCATCATCTTGTGCGGGTCCCACGCGATCGAACGCGCGCGGTGAATGCCGGCCAGGCGGTGGCTGTGATCCGGCGACAGCAGGGCCGACGCGCCGTGGGCGCCGTCGACGTGCAGCCAGACGCCCCGCTCTTCGCACAGCCGGCCGATCGATTCCAGGTCGTCGAACGATCCGGTGGCCGTCGTGCCCGCCGTGGCCACGACCGCCATCACCATTCGCCCCTCGCGCGACAGCCTGTCGAGTTCGCGCCGGAGCGCCTCGACGTCCATCTTGAACGCCTTCGACGGGATGACGGACGCGTTGTCGGTACCAAGACCGAGCTCGCCGATGGTGCGGGCGACGCCGTAATGCGCGTGCTCGCCGCAGACGACCACTGGCGGGTTGGCACCGACGCCCCGCTTCCAGGCGTCCGGGATGGCCGCCTGGCGCGCGGCCAGCAGTCCGGCGAATGTCGCTTCCGTGCCGCCCGACGTGAACGTGCCGCCCGCGTCGGGGCCGAAGCCGGCCAGGTCGCACATCCAGCGAACGACCTGCGCCTCGATCACCGTGCCGACCGGCGACATCTCCCAGACCGCGCCCGACTGGTTGACGGCGGCCGTCAGCGCCTCGGTCCAGACGGCGACGGGCAACGGCGCCGACACCTGGTGGCCCATCGACCGGGGATGAGTGAGGCGGTTGCAGTCGGGCAGCACGTCGCGCTCGAGGCGCGCGATGACCGCCTCGATGTCACGCCCGCCGCGCGGCAGCGGCTCGCCGAAGCGAAGGGCCAGGTCGTCGGCGGTGAGCGGCGTCGAGACGCGCCCGCTGCCATCCCGCGTCGCGGCGAAGTAGCGGGCGACGAGCGCAACGAAGGCCTGGGCGATGGAGAGGGAAGAGTCGGATTCGATGTCGGAGAGGACGGAGTGTATGGACATGGTCGGTGGTGAGCGGGGCTGAAGCCCTGCGCTATCTGATGATCCTTGGCAACGGCGCATTAGTTGGATCGGGACGAATTTTAAGAAGTGCTACTTGATGATGGCAGATTGTGAAATTTGTACCGCTCCAACATTCCCGGTGAGCTCGGTTTCGACATTCTCGAAGAACACGCCCTGCCATTGGCCCGGGCGGAGCCGCGGCAGGTCGAGCTCGAGTGTATGCTCGCGATCCGGCGCGATCGACGACAGGTCCGCGTAGAAGCCGACGAACGTCCGCGGCTCGCTTCGAACGGCCGAGTAAGCTTTTCTGAGCTCGACTGGCTGTCCGTCGATCACCAGGCGAGCCTCCCACGCCGGGTCGGGCTCGGCGATCTGCACGAACAGCAGCAGCCGCTCCGGCGCCAGCCATGTCGTCCGGTAATCCTCCGTGATCCAGGGGATCGGCCACGCGTGGCGGCGGGCGGCGAGCTGGTCGAAGATGCGCCTGGGCACGCTGAAGCGCGCCGCAAACCGCCCGCCCGCAAACGTCGGGTCGTCCTCGCCGACCTGCTGGTAGTGGCGGAACGGCTCGCCGGCGAACGAAACCGGGAACGCCAGCGCGCCCGCCGACGTGCGGATGGATCGCGCCGGCTGACCGTTCACACGGACCTCCGTCATCGTGCCGCCCGCGGGCGCCGTCACGAGCAACTCCTGTATCGTGCCGATCTCGCCGCGCACGCCGTCGATCGATACGACGCCGTCGCGCGCCGTCACCAGGCCGACGGCGCCGAAGATCACTGGCGACAGCCACTCCGCCGGCGCCGGCTGGAGCTCGAGCACGAGCGCCGAGCCGCCGTCCATCGTGACGCTGACGCGATCGCCGGCCTGCCAGAAGCCGACACCCGGCTTCCCCACCAGGCGCCCTTCGGTCGGGAACAACTCCCCGATCTGTACCGCCCCGCGCCCCGAGAACCCGATCGACTCGTCGAGCGTGAACTCCGCCTCGAGGCGGCGCCCGTTGGGATTGAACAGGAACACGTAGCCCCGGTCGCCGACGATGGCCGACGTGCCGTCGATCTTCCCGATGGCGGGCTGGCCGAGGATCGTGCGCGTGTGGCGCAGGTATTCCTTATGGGCCGCCGTCCAGTCGATCCAGCGGCGGAACCACTGCCGATCCGCTTCGGAGAACGCCCGGTACTCCTCGGTGTCGCGCGCCGGGATCATGTCGATCACGTTGTTCCACCCGGCGACCGCGATCGACGACAGCAGCGAGTAGCGCCACCCGAGGTAGTCCCAGTCGCGCGCGCGGTACGGCAGCAGCATCACGCCGCGCTCGGTCTTCTTCTCCGGCATCTCGCCCGTATCGTCGCCACGCGACGTCTGGTGTGTGATGAAGCCGGGCACGAGTTCACTCGGGGCGAACTCGTAGTTGCGGTAACGGTAGGCCGTCCACCGTTCCCGGTCGGCCGACACCCGGTCGAAGTGCAGATCGGGAAACGGCACGAAGCTCTCCGGCTGTTCGTCGTTGAACGTCGGGTGGGGATAGCTGCCGGCCAGCCAGCCCCACGGGCCGTAGAGGTGATACGCCTGACGGCCGTCGATGACGATGTCGGGGATGCGGCGGCGGAGCTCCTCCATCACGCGCCGCCAGCCGGCCCACTGTGCGTAACGGCTCGTGCCGTCCATGTTCAGGAACGTGTGATCGAACGAGTAGCCGCCGAGGCCGAGATGGTCGTGAAAGGCGACGAGCGTGTCGATCAGCCAGTCCTGCAGGCTGCGGTTTCCAAGGTCCGCATAGCGGCGTCTGGCCTGCCGCGCCGTAGCCGAAGGCGAAGGCGGGCCACCGCGCGTCGTGAGCCACGCGGGATTCTGCGAAAAGGCAAGCACCGGGTAGACGTAGGCGAGCAGCTTGATCTTCCGCGCGGACGCGTAGTCCAGCATCTCGCGGACGGACGCCGGGATGGGGCCCGCGGCCGGGCTCCACTCGTTCTTCCGGATCTTCTGGCCGAAGCCGGCCCACAGAAGGTTCTCCCAGCTCCAGTCGTCGGTGCTGTCCTCGCGCTTCGCGAGGTCGGAGTTGGCTGGCGCGAAGATCGCGTACTCGGCGCCGAGCGCGGCGGCCGTGTCGAGGACACGCTTGTACTCCGCGCGGCCGTCTGGTGTCGCGATGTCGATCTGGTAGTCGTTCAGGCACCACGGCACGAAGACGTTCACCGGCCGATCGGGATGCGGGAGCATGAAGGCGCGCACCATCCCGGTGAACGCCTCGATCTCGGCTTCGTCCATGCCCGGCGCGCCGTCTGGCGGGCCGATCTTCCACTCCGCGAGCATGCGCTCCGGCAGCTTGCGGCCGGTCATCTCGTAGGGCGCAATCAGGCCGCGGTCTGCGACAAACGGCCCGTCGGCGGGATTCCAGACGACGTCGGGCTTGTAGCTCAGCGAGAATGACGAGCCGTCCCGTCGGAACTCGAGAAACGGGTTCTGCGCGACCACCAGCAGGCCACGGTCGCCGCTGAACCTGAGACACGCGCCGTAGTCGCTCGTGCCGAGCGACGGCCGCGCGCTGCCGGGGACGAAGTGCGAAACAACGGGCTCGCCGACCGCCGAGGCGAACACGACGACGTCGGCGACACGGTAGGCCTTCGTCGCGCCCTCGATTGCGATCTGTTTACTGACGAATTTCCAGCTTGCCGTCACCTCGTAGGCGACTCGCACACGATACGGCGGCGCCGACCACGTGTAAGTGACGCGGTCCCCGGACGTGTCCCGTTGCGGGAGAGGCAGATCGCGGCTCGCGATCGCCCGGCCGTCGATGGTGATCTCGAAGTCGTCACGCGACAGCCGCACGGTAAGACCGGGCTTCGCCGTCGAGATCGCGACGAGGCCGCGGTCGCCGAACTCGGCCGAGACGCGGCCGTTCCCCAGCGTCACGGGTTCGGCCGAACCGGCGGCGCCGAGGCACAGCAGGCCGGCCGCAATCGCACCGAACATGGCAAGCGCTGACCGCTTCATGGCATGGGTATTCTATAGTGCCGGCGCACACCGGCTCGCGGCATGCGCCGCCGCACAGGGCTTCAGCCCTGTTCTACAATGACACCTACTACGGACCCATGGACATCCATCTGAAACGACTCGTCGTTGCCGCGATCGCGGCTGTCGCCCTCGGCGTCGTCTCCCCCCATGCCCACCGTCAGCAACCTGTCGGCCCGCCACCGCCCATCGGTCCGCTCCCCTCGGTCCGCCAGCTCCAGTGGCAGGAGCTGGAGTTCTACGGCTTCCTCCACTTCGGCATCAACACGTTCACCGACAAGGAATGGGGTTACGGCGACGAGAGCGAATCGCTCTTCAACCCGTCGGCGCTCGACGCCCGCCAGTGGGCCCGTGTGGCGCGTGACGGCGGGATGAAGGGGCTCATCATCACGGCGAAGCACCACGACGGCTTCTGCNNCTCGCCCTGGGACCGCAACCACCCGGCCTACGGGACGCCCGATTACCTTGCTTACTACCGCTCGCAGCTGCGCGAGCTGATGACGAGCTACGGCCCGCTCTTCGAGGTCTGGTTCGACGGCGCAAACGGCGGCGACGGCTACTATGGCGGCGCCCGCGAGACACGCCGCATCGATGGCCGCACCTACTACGACTGGCCCGCCACATGGTCCCTGGTCCGGCAGCTGCAGCCCGGGGCGGTGATGTTCAGCGACGCCGGACCCGATGCGCGATGGGTCGGCAACGAGAAGGGTGTGGCGTTCGAAAGGTCCTGGTACGGCCTCGACAGCGGTCGGACCTATCCGGGCGACCCGGCCTACGCACGCGACTTCGCGCACGGTCGTGCCGACGGCAGCGACTGGGTGCCGCCCGAGGTGGACGTCTCGATCCGGCTTGGCTGGTTCTACCACCAGGCCGAGGACGCCAGGGTCAAAAGCATCGACGAACTGATGACGATCTACGAGCAGTCGGTCGGCCGCGGCGCGAACCTGCTGCTCAACGTTCCGCCGGACAGGCGCGGCCTCATCTCCGATGTGGACGCAGAGCGGCTGCGCGCGTTCCGCTCGGCCATCGACGCCGCGTTTCGCGTCGACCTGGCCCGAACCGCGACAGCCTCCGCCACCAATGTCCGGGGCGGCCTCTCGGCGTATGGCGCCGGCCGCGTCAACGACGGTCGGGCCGACACCTACTGGGCCGCGGACGACGGGGTGACGAGCGCCGGCGTGACGCTGGCATTCGCAAGACCGGTGACGTTCGAGCGGGTCGTCATGCAGGAGTTCATCGCGCTCGGCCAGCGGGTCGAGCGCTGGACGGTCGAAGCGGAGCGCGACGGCTCGTGGCAGGTCGTGGCCGAAGGCACGACGATCGGCCACAAGCGGATCGCGCGCTGCGGTCCGTTGACGGCAAGCCGCATCCGGGTGAATATCCTCAGCGCACGCGCGTGCCCCACGCTGGCATCGGTCAGTGTCTACTAGGGGTCGGAGCGGTGGACCGCTCCGACCCCGTCCGGATTATTTCAGGCCGCGGGCCTTGAGCAGCGGTTCGACGCTGGCATCCCGGCCGCGGAACGCCTTGTAGGCCGCCATCGCGTCAACCGTCCCGCCCTGCTCGAGCACCTTGCGGAAGGCCTTCGCCGTCGCCTGGTCGAACAGGTTCCCCTTCTCCTTGTAGGCCTGGAACGCGTCCTTGTCGTACACCTCGCTCCAGATGTAGGCGTAGTACCCGGCCGAGTACCCGCCCGAGAAGACGTGGCTGTAATACGGGCTGCGGTAGCGCGGCGGAATCTCGGGCAGCAACTGGATCTTTGCCATCGACGCCTTCTCGAACGCGGTCGCGTCCTGCTCCGTGGTCGTCGAGAGCGTGTGCCAGTCCATGTCGAGCAGCGCGGCCGCCAGGTACTCGACCGTGATGAATCCCTGGTTGAACTGCGCCGACTTCTCGATCTTGTCAACGAGCGCCACCGGGATGAGCTCGCCCGTCTTGTAGTGCTTCGCGTAAAGCTTCAACACCTCGGGCTCGAGGCACCAGTTCTCCATGATCTGCGACGGCACTTCCACGAAATCTCGCGGGAACCCGCCCAGCGTCGGATAGGGCACATTGCCGACGAACCCGGCGATGGCATGCCCGAACTCGTGGAACAGCGTGCTGACCTCCTCGAGCGTCAGCAGCGCCGGCTCGTCGCCCGACGGACGCGTGAAGTTGCACACGTTGGTGACGATCGGGCGCACGACCTTGCCGTTTCTGACGTAGCTCCCGCGCAGGCGTCCGGTCCACGCGCCGGTCCGCTTGCCGGGACGCGGATGGTAGTCGGTGAGGAACACGGCCAGGTGCGCGCCATTCGCGTCCTTCACCTCGTAGGCCTTCACCTCGGGGTTGTAGGCCGGCAGGTTGGGCAGCGGCGTGAAGGTGATCCCGTACAGCCTGTGGGCCACCTCGAACGCGCCCTGCACGACGTTGTCGAGCTTGAAGTAGGGGCGTAGCGCCTGGTCGTCGAGGTCGAAGCGGGCCTTCCGCACCTTCTCGGTGTAGTAGCGCCAGTCGCCGGCGTCGAGCTTGAAGGCCCCGCCTTCCTTGTCGATGGCCGCCTGCAGGTCGGCGGCTTCCTTGAGAGCGACGGCGCGGGCCGGCGTCCAGAGCTGGTTCAGCAGGCCGTAGACCGCCGCGGGTGTCTTCGCCATGTTCTCTTCGAGGACGAAGTCGGCGTAGGTCTTGTAGCCGAGAAGCTGCGCCCGCTCGACGCGCAGCGCCGCGATCCGCGACACGATCTTCTTGTTGTCCCACTCGTCGTTGTGGTCGCAGCGGCTCGTGTAGGCGGTCATGATCTGGCGCCGCAACTCGCGGTTGTCGGCGTACTGCAGGAACGGCCAGATGCTCGGCGCCTGGAGCGTGAAGACCCATTTGCCAGGCATCTTCGAGGTCTTCGCCGCCGCAGCCCCGGTCGCCACCACCGACGGCGGCAGCCCCTTGAGGTCCTCCTGCTTGTCGATGACGAGCTGGTAGGCGTTGGTGTCGTGCAGCTGGTTGTCGCCGAACTTCAGGCTGAGCATTGACAGCTCGGCGTTCATCTTCTTGAGCTGTTCCTTCTTCGCCGGGTCGAGGTTCGCGCCGCCCCGCACGTAGCCCTTGTAGACCTCTTCGACGAGCTTGACCTGGACCTGCGTCAGCTTCGAGGCCGCGCGCGTGTCGTAAATCGTCTTGATCCGCTTGAACAGCGTGTCGTTCAGCCGGACTTCGTCGCGCATGGCGGAGAGCAGCGGCGTCACCTCACGATTGATGGCCTGCAGCTCTGGCGTCGTGTCGGCCGACTGGAGGCCGCCGAACGCTCCCTGCACCTTGGACAACAGCTCGCCGGAGTACTCGAGCGCCTCGATTGTGTTGGCGAACGTGGGCGGCTGCGGGTTGTTGACGATGGCGTTGATTTCCTTGCGGTTCTGCTCGATGGCTGCCTTGAAGGCCGGCAGGTAGTGCTCGGGCTTGATCTTGTCGTACGGCGGCACCTGGAACGGCGTCGTCCACGGCTCGAGCAGCGGGTTGCCGGCGATGGCGGCGACGGGCTTGGCCGCTGTCGCGACGTTGGCTGGCGCGACCGGGGCCTGCGCCCACGCGGGCACGCCCAGGACGAAGGCAACGAGGAGGAGAAGGGCTATTCGTTTCAGCA
The DNA here is from genome assembly GCA_003157675.1 of Acidobacteriota bacterium. Lineage (GTDB taxonomy): Bacteria > Acidobacteriota > Vicinamibacteria > Vicinamibacterales > Fen-181 > FEN-299. The sequence goes on along the minus strand of PMKG01000233.1, from coordinate 5,636 downwards.
TGATGGACCTCGGGGACAGGTGCCGGATTCCGGGCCCTACGCCCGGACGGGGGAGGTGGGAAATCTACTCAGTGGACGGCGGCGGCGTCAAGTCGGGACGGAAGTCTGAAGCCCGAAGCCCCGTTGTAGGGCGAGGCTTCAGCCTTGCCCCGGGCAACCCTGAAGGGTCGCCCTACAACAAATACGGGATCGTCATCGGCCCTTCGGGGAGGACGGCAATCGGCGTGTCCGGGCCGCGCCCGTCCAATTCGGCGGCCAGCCGCCGCCCGATGTCCGCCACCGGCTCGAGATGGGCGGCCCTCACCTCGTCCGGGTCGAGCTCGCTGAACAAGGCGACGCGGGCCTTCAGCAGGATCTGCGCCAGCATCTGCGCCTCCCACTGGTCGTAGAGCGAGAAGCCCGGCGCCATGATCGTGGCGAGGACGGCGCGCGCGTCCGGGTGGCCGGTCATCAGCGTCTTGAAATTGCCGTGCGACGGGAAGCCGTCGTTGCAGCGGGCGGCCGCCAGGATCAGGCCGCCGGGCTCCACGATCTGCGCGGCGGCCGACATCCCCTTCACCGCCTGGTAGAGGTTCTGGTCCAGGGGATAGCCGGCATTGGTGGTCACCACGACCTGAAACGGCCGGTCGCACGCCACCATGGCGGCCTCGCGCGCCTTCCGGCAGCCGGCCCGGTGCGCCTCGAGCACGTCGCCGCAGAAGAACCCGGTGATCTGCTGCTCCCGGTTGACGGTCGCGTTGATGCAAAAGTCCACCGGCGCGAGCGCGCCGTTCGCCCGGATCTGATCCTGTGTGGGATTGTCCTCGAGCCGGCCCCAGGTGCTCCGCAGGTCGGCAATCACCTCGGCCCGGTGGTAGTGCATGATCGAGTCGATATCCGCCAGCGCCGGGAACACGCCCTTATATCCGCCCGAGAACCCCGCCATGAAGTGCGGCTCGACGAGGCCAACGACGATTCTCCGGTCGGCCTGCATCCACTCGCGGTTGAGGAACACCGGGCGGCCATCGGGCGAAGGCCCCGCGAAGGCGAGCCCCGACGGTTCGTGAGCCGAGTGGTTCACGACTTGCAGGCACCTCGCGGCCTCGGGGCCGATCATCGTCCGCAGCTCCGCCGCGGTGTTCTCACGGTGGGAGCCGGTCCCGTTGACGATCGTCCACTGCGCGTCTGGCACGTGCGGCAGTTCCTCGAGCAGCCAGGCGAGGATCCGGTTGGTCGGCAGGGGCCGGGTGATGTCGGGGATGGCGACGGCGAGGCGCTCGCCCGCCCCGACGATGGCGCGGAGCGGCGTGGCGCCACGCGGAGCCCGGACTGCCTCCCGGAACGCGAGGGCCTCGTCGGCCAACCCCGGCACGAACACCGGCTCAATCACGGACACGTGGCGGGAGGGAATCTCGACGGGCAGCTCGCCTCGACCGTAACGCAGCTTGACCAGCATCGGCGACAGGATAGCGCGGAAACGGGCTCAAGGCTCAGGGCTCAGGCCACCATGCCGCGCCGCAGGGATCTGCCCGGGGCAAAGCCATGATGGCCCCGACGGGTGGGCCGTCGAGGGGCGGCTTTGCGNNGCGGAGCGGCAGACCCGAGGCGTGGCGTGCGGGAGACAGCCGCCCGCCGCTTGACGCAGGCTCCGCGGCTCAGTACTGTTGCCCGGGTACTGATCTGATCCCTGTCCTTCCGTCCACTCCAAGGAGCGGTTGCATGAGCAAGGTTCGTCCCGTCATCAAGGCGTGGGGTGTCGCGATCGCCGCGGCGCTCACCCTCGTGCTCTTCGCCGGCGATCTCTCGGCCCAGGCCCTCTCGCCCGAGGTGCTCAAGGCGTTCAGTTTCCGGGCGATCGGCCCGACCCATCAGAGCGGACGCTTCACCGACATCGCCGTGCCCGAACTCGAGCCGTGGACCATCTACGCCGCCACCGGCTCGGGCGGTCTCTGGAAGTCGGTCAACAACGGCGAGACCTGGGAGCCGATCTTCGACAACCAGTCCGTCATCTCGATCGGCGACATCGCCGTCGCCGCCTCCAATCCCAGCATCATCTACGTCGGCAGCGGCGAATCCACATCCTCGCGCAGCACCTACTGGGGTGACGGCGTCTACAAGTCGACCGACGCGGGCAAGACCTGGACGAACGTCGGCCTCAAGGACAGCCAGCACATCGGCCGCATCGTCATCCATCCGAAGAACCCGGACATCGTCTACGTGGCGGCGCTCGGCCATCTGTATTCCGAAAACGACGAGCGCGGCGTGTTCAAAACGATCGACGGCGGCAAGACCTGGACCAAGTCGCTCGACGTTAAGGCGGACGGCAAGGTGATCGGCGCCTCCGACATCGTGATGGACCCGAAGAAGCCCGAGGTGCTCTTCGCCGCCACCTACGACAAGGAGCGCAAGCCCTGGACATTCAACCTGGGCGGACCCGGGAGCGCCATCTACAAGACCGTGGACGCGGGCAAGACGTGGACCAAGCTGACGGCCGGGCTTCCGGGCGGGATGATCGGCCGCATCGGCCTCGACATCAACCTGAAGAACCCGCTGGTGCTCTACGCGAACATCGAAAACGCCAACAAGCCGAAGATGTCCGACGCAGACCGGCTGAAGGAACTGCGCGAGGGCAAGTCGAGCGCGGGCATGATCGGCGAGGAAGTTTACCGGACCGACGACGGCGGGAAGACGTGGAAGAAGGTGAACGAGAAGACCCCGCAGGGCGGCGGCCCCGGCTATTATTACATGAACATCCGCGTGGACCCGAACGACGTGAACCACGCCTACATCCTGACGGTCGGCGTGCTCGAAACCAAGGACGGCGGCAAGACCTGGGGGCCGGCGTTCCGCTTCGGCGGTGACAACCACGCGCTCTGGATCGACCCTGCCAATTCGAAGCACATGATCCTCGGCTACGACCACGGCATGGGGATCACCTTCGACGGCGGCAAGAGCTGGCACCACCCCGACGAGCTGCCGCTCGCGCAGCTCTATGGCATCGGCTTCGACAGCCAGGTGCCCTACAACGTCTATGGCGGCCTGCAGGACAACGGGTCGGTGCGCGGGCCGAGCAGCAAGCGCGGCGGCCGCCCGATCGCGTTCGAGGACTGGCAGACGGTCGGCGGCGGCGACGGCCAGTTCAACGTGATGGACACGGTCACCAACCGCTACCTCTACAACGAGTCGCAGTTCGGCGCGATCGAGCGCACCGACCTCTATACCGGCGAGGCCAAGGGCATCGCCTTCCGGGACGACACGCTTCGGCACAACTGGACGGCGCCGATCGTCGTCTCAGCGCACGACCCGAATGTGATCTACCACGCGGCGAACCGGCTGCTGAAGTCGACCAGCCGCGGCGACAGCTGGGAGTTCATCAGCCCCGACCTCACCACCAACGACAAGTCGAAGCTGACGGTCGACGGCAAGGGCGGCGACGGCAACATCGAGTACTGCACGATCAGCACCGTCTCCGAGTCGTCGCTCGCGCCCGGCCTGCTTTGGGTCGGCACCGACGACGGGAATGTGTGGGTGACCAAGGACGGCGGGAAGACCTGGGCGAAGCTGAACGACAACATCAAGGGGAACCCGGGCTACTGGGTGAGCCGGGTCGAGGCGTCGCACCACTTCCCCGGCACGGCCTACGTGACCTACACCGGCTTCCGCAACGACGACTTCCGGCCGTTCGTCTACAAGACGACCGACTACGGCCAGACCTGGACGTCGATTGCCGGCAACCTCCCGTCGAAATCGATCAACGTGATCCGCGAGGATCCGAAGAATCCGAACCTGCTGTTCGTGGGCGTCGAGTTCGGCCTCTACGTGTCGCTCGACGGCGGGAAGACCTGGAGCGACATGCACGGGAACATGCCGACGCAGCCGGTGTGGGACCTGGCGATCCAGCCGCGTGACGGCGAGCTGATCGTCGGCACGCATGGGCGCGGCATCTTCATTACCGACATCGCGCCGCTGGAGCAGTTGACCGACACGGTGCTCGGCGAAAGCCTGTACCTGTTCAACCTCAAGCCGGCCGTGAAATGGGCGACGAGGACCGAGCACGTGACGGCCTCCAACAACTTCGGCGGCCAGAGCAACCCGGCCGGCCTCGTCATCACCTACTACCAGAAGGCGCAGGCCTCCGGCGACATCACCGTTCAGGTCCTCAAGGGGGCGCGGGTGGTGGCGGAGAACAAGAAGGCGCCGAACACAGCCGGTTTCAATAAGCTCGTGTGGAACCTGCGGATGGACGCGGTCACGATCCCGGGCGTGCCCGTGGCGCCGGCGCGCGGCCGCGGCTTCGGCGGCGGGCGGATGGGCGCCGTCGAGCCGGCGATCCCGACCTTCGGCGGCATGGTGCCGGCCGACCCGGGCGAGTACTCGGTCGTCATCACGGCCGGCGGCAAGATGATCTCGAAGGCGGCGATGGTTGTCGACGACGTGTGGTTTGACAAGATGTTCTAGCCGACTTGCGGCTCACGGCTTGCGGCTTTCGGCGGTGTCGCGCTGTCACGCGTGATCCAGCCGCGAGTCGCAGGTCGCGAGCCGCGAGCCGGAGCATGGTACAATCCCGCCGGCCTCGGAACCGGCCGGGAGGCGCGCGTGTCCCTCGTCGAACAGTTCATCCGGACCGCCAAGCGGCACGAGAGCAAGCTGGCCATCATCGATCGCGCGACGGGCCAGCGCGTGACCTACCGCGACGCGCTCCTCCGCACCCTGATCCTCTCGAAGAAGCTCAAGCGCTACGAACCCGGCATGATCGGCGTGATGATGCCGACCTCCGGCGGCGCCATCTACGCGGTCATCGCCGCGCTGATGAGCGGCCGCACGCCGGTGATGATCAACTACTCCACCGGCGCCGCGCGCAACTGCGAGATGGCGCAGCGGAGACTCGCGTTCCGGACGATCATCACGACGCGCGTCCTGCTCGACAAGGTCAAGTGCCCGGTCGTCGCCGGGATGGTGTTCATCGAAGACCTGGCCGCGTCGGTCTCGACGCTCAACAAGGTGTCGGCCCTCCTGACCGCCTCGATGTCCGCCGGCCACATCTGCCGGCAGGTGCATCTCGGCGAAGACGACGACCGCGCCGTGATCCTGTTCACGAGTGGCAGCGAGCAGGACCCGAAGGCCGTGCCGCTCTCGCACCGGAACATCCACGCCAACATCGAGGGGATGCACCAGGTGCTGGAGTTCGCCCCGAAGGACCTGATCCTGGGCAACCTCCCGCTCTTCCACGTCTTCGGCCTCACCGTCACGCTCTGGCTGCCGCTGACGAGCGGGATGACCGTCGTCACGCTCCCCAACCCGCTGGAGTTCCGCGCGATCACGACCGCGGTCCGCGAGGAGGGAGTGACGATGATGGTGGGGACGCCGACGTTCCTGGCGGGCTACCTCCAGAAGTCGGACGCCGGCGATTTCGCCTCCGTCCGGCTGCTCATCACCGGCGCGGACAAGTGCCCGGAAGCGCTGCGCCAGGGGTACCTGACGCGCCACGGCCAGGTGCTGCTCGAGGGATACGGCGCGACCGAGTGCAGCCCGGCCCTGAGCCTGAATACGCGGATGGAACCAAGCGTTGGTTCGGCGGGCCGTTTCCTGCCGGGGATCGAGCACCGGATCGAGCCGGTCGAGGGCGTGGGCGAAGGCGGCCGGCTCCTGGTCCGCGG
>PMKG01000008.1 GCA_003157675.1 Acidobacteriota bacterium | reverse complement strand
ATGTGATGGTGGTCGAAGGCGCCACCGGCAAAGTGCTCGGTGATATTCAGAACACGCCGGGCGTGCATGGCGCCGGCATAGCAACCAAGGCTGGCCACGGTTTTACGACGAATGGCGGCGACCAGACTGTCACCATGTTCGATTTGAAGACGCTGGCGGTGATCAAACAAATCAAGGTCGGCCCCGGGCTCGATGGCATTATGTACGATGAGCCCGATGACAAGATTATTCTGACGAATCACAGCCGGCCGATCGGCACGCTCACCGCGATCGATCCGAAGACCGGCGACATCGTCGCGACGGTGGAGCTCGAGGACAACGCGCCGGAAGGCGCCGCGGCCGACGGCAAGGGCCACATCTTCGTGAACAACGAGGGCAAGAACACCATCCAGGTGATCGACGTCAAGACGTGGAAGCCGACCGCCTCATGGCCGCTGGCGCCGTGCGAGGGACCGACCGGCATCGCCTACGACAAGGCGACGAACCGGATCTTCTCCGGCTGCAGCAACACCTCCGTCGTCCTCGACGCGAGCACCGGCAAGGTCGTGGCGTCGATCAAGAACGGGACGCGCGTCGATGCGCTGGGGTGGGACGCCGCCAGGAAGCTGATCTTCATCCCGAACGGCGGAGAGGGGAACGTCACCGTCGTCCACCAGGACGCGGCTGACAAGTACACGGTGGTGGCCACGGTCGATACGTTCCGCGGCGCCAAGACGATCTGCGTGGACCCCAAGACTCACAACGTGTATCTGTTCCAGCCCGAGCGCGGACCGGCGCCGCCGCCCCCGGCCGACGCGCCGCCGCCGGCTGCGGGACAGCGCGGGCGCGGTCCGCAGGGCCCGATCGTCGCCAGCTGGTTCATCGTGATGAAGCAGCAGTGAGGTAAGTCCTGGCGACCCGGAGGGCGGTGCCCGCAGCGCCGCCCTCCGATTCCTGATCCCGTCCCTCGATTCCTCTCCCCGTCCTCCGATTCCTCATTCCGTCCTCCGATTGTCCGACTTCCGTGCTCGTCTGAGGTAGCATACCTAGCGGAGGTCCATCCAGTGAGCGCTGTCCTGATGCCGTCGCGCGCCGCATCGTCCGGGGAACGTCTTCGCCTCATCCCCGCCGCCCTCGTCTGTATCTTCGCCGCCGCGACAGTGCTCGCCCTCGGCGGCCGCGCCGACGCCGGGGCGGGGAACGGACAGCAGGGCGGTGCCTCGCAGGCCGTTCAAGCGCCGAAGCCGGCCACGACGCAGGACAACGCGGCTGCGCTCGCGCAGAAGGCCGCGCTCGGTGACGCCGCGTCGGAGTACCGCCTCGGCCGTCTCTACCACTCCGGCGACGGAGTCGCCAAGGACGATTCGGAAGCGCTGCGCTGGTATCGCAAGGCGGCCGACCAGGGCCTGACGGATGCGGTGAAGGCCCTCGGCGAGGCCTACGCCAAGGGATTCGGCGTCGCCAAGGACGAAGCGCAGGCGATCCAGTGGTTCCGCAAGGCGGCGGACAAGGGCGACGCGGAATCGGAGCTGACGCTCGGCTTCGCCTACACCCAGGGCTTCGGCGTCCCCAAGGACGATGCGGCAGGCGCCAGTTGGTACCGGAAGGCGGCGGATCAGGGTCTGGCCGGGGCCCAGTGCAACCTGGGCATCGCCTATGCGCTGGGCCGCGGCGTGCCGCAGAGCTACGCCGAAGCGAACAAGTGGTTCCGCCTCTCCGCGGACCAGGGCTACGTGGAAGGGCAGACCAATCTCGGCTACGCCTACCTCAACGGCCTCGGCGTGAAGCAGGATCTGGCGGCGGCGGCTGTCTGGCTCCGCAAGGCGGCGGATCAGGGCGTCGTGCCCGTCCAATACACCCTCGGCGCGATGTACGCCGCAGGCCAGGGCGTGCCCCAGGACGACGCGCAGGCGGTCTACTGGTGGCGCAAGGCGGCCGACCAGGGCGACGCGCAGGCGCAGAGCAACCTCGGCGCCATGTACGACATGGGGCGTGGCGTGCCGCAGGACCCGGCCCAGGCCGCGGTGTGGTGGCGCAAGGCGGCCGACCAGGGCGACGCCAAGTCGCAGAACAACCTCGGCGCCATGTACCAGGAAGGCCGCGGGGTGGCGCAGAACGACAAGCTGGCGCTCGAGTGGTTCAGGAAGGCCGCCGACCAGGGCCACGTCAGGGCGCAGACCAATCTCGGCGTGATCTACGGCTCCGGCCGGGGCGTTCCGCGCGACGACGTGGAATCGGCCAAGTGGTACAAGAAGGCGGCCGAGCAGGGGTATCCGAAGGCGCAGTACGCGCTGGCCGGAGACGACGAAGCCGGTCGCGGCGTCGCGCAGGACATCGTCGAGGCCCACAAGTGGTATCAGCTGGCGGCGGCATTGGGAACCGACGACGTCAAGGCGGCCGCCATGAAGGACGGCGACAGTCTGGGCGCGAAGATGACCGCCGAGCAGATGGCCGAGGCCGTGACGAGGGCGAAGGCCTGGTTGGACGAGTTCCAGAAGAAGGTAAAACAGTGACGCCTGGCCGGCCCCGCGAAGTCTGCGGTGCCGGCGGCGGGCGCAGGTGAATTATAATTTGCAGCTATGAAGAGAACCGAACGCCATCGCCTGAAGGAAAACGAGGTCGCCTCCACCGTCGCGCGCGCCAAGGAGACCTACGAGCGCTATCACACGCCCATCCTGGCCGCAGGTATTGGCATCCTGGTCGTGATCATCGGCGTGGCGGCGTTCGTCACGTGGCGGTCCCAGACCGACAGCCGGTCCCGTGAACTGCTCGCCGACGCCATGACCGTGGCGGAGACGAAGGTGGCCCCGGCTCCCGTGCCGGGCGCGGCGCCGGCACCGAAGCCCGCGGGCGGCTTCCCGACCGAGCAGGCGCGCGACGAGGCGGCGCTCGCCAAGTTCATGGCCCTGGCCGACGAGTACCCATCAAGCGACGCGGGCCTCGAGGCGCGGTATCACGCGGCGGCCACCCTGACCGTCCTCGGCCGCTACGGCGAGGC
>PMKG01000311.1 GCA_003157675.1 Acidobacteriota bacterium | reverse complement strand
CGCCGACGATCGGGATGATCGGCGGCTGGACCTCGGTCATGCGGCGCGAGGCGTCCATGGGCTTCACAGTCGGCGGCCGAGCGTCTCGAGCAGCGGCCCGAGCGAGGCGACCAGGGCGCTGAATTTCTCGAGCGTCAGGGCCTGGAAGCCGTCGCTGAGCGCCCGGAACGATTCGTGGTGGACTTCGACCATGACGCCGTCGAGGCCGGCGGCCGCGGCCGCCAGGCACATCGGCGCTACGAGGTCGGGTTGGCCGGTGGCGTGCGAGGGATCGACGAGCACCGGGAATGGCGACCGCTGGCGCGCCCACACGGCGCCGGCCAGGTCGAGCGTGTTGCGCGTCTCGGTTTCGAAGGTGCGGATGCCGCGCTCGCAGAGGATGATAGCCTCGTTCCCGCCGGCGACGATGTACTCGGCCGCGAGCAGCCACTCGTCGAGCCGCGCCGCCAGGCCGCGCTTGAGCAGGATCGGCGTCCGCGCCCGCCCGAGTTCCTTGAGCAGCGCCGTGTTGTGCATGTTGCGCGAGCCGACCTGGAGCACGTCCACGTGGCCGGCGAACGTCTCGATCTGCTCGGGCGAGGTGATCTCGGCGATGAACGGCAGGCCGGTCTCGGCGCGGACCTGGTCGACCGAGGGAAGCGCGGCCGGGCCAAGTCCCTGGAAGCTGCGCGGATCGGTGCGCATCTTGAAGACGCCGCCGCGGATGGCAGAGGCCCCCCGACGGCCGACCTCGCGCGCGATGGTCAGCAGCTGGTCGTGCGATTCGATGGCGCACGGCCCGGCGACCAGGAGGAACCTGTCGCCGCCGACCTCCACGCCACCGACCGGGACTGTTCGAGTCATCAACTCTCAGGGCCTATTGAGCAATCTGCCGGCTCAGGGCTCACGGCTTAGGGCTCAAGCAGACTTCCGGGAACCCTCGTGCCTGAGTCTTGAGCCTTGAGTCCTGAGCCGACTTGTTCGCGCGCCCCCAATCCTATCAAATGGGCCCGGGAAGACAGTAGAGGGAACGCTATAATCGAAATCGCCGATGCAGACCGCGCTCGCTTTCCTCCAGACCGGCGCCGACGCGCTGGCGTGCGCCACCGCGCCGCTCGACCCCGTGGCCTCTCCGCGGGCCGGCCTGCCGGCGTTCTTCGCTCCTGTTTTCTCGCTCTCGACCGGAACGCGCCCGTGGCTCGAAGCCGGCTCCGTCGAGGTGTTGTCCCGCGTCGCCTGGCGACAGCGGTTCCCGTGTCCCGTACGGCCCCCGGCCGTCCCGCCCTGGGGGTTGCCGGACGAGCGCAGGTTTTCCGACGGGTACCGCAGTCTCGCGGCGCGCCTCGAGGAAGGCAGCCTTCGCAAGGGCGTCCCGGTGACCCTCGAGTCCGCGCCTGTCGAGCCGGGCGACGCCGCGATCCTGTTCGACCATCTGATCGGTCGCGTGACCGACCTGCCCGAGACGCTGTTCGCGTACGGTTTCTACCGGCCCGCGTCCGCGACGGGGACGGGATCGCCAGAGTTCCTCGTCGGCGCGTCGCCGGAACTGCTGTTCGAGATCGACGAAGGCGGTTTGCTTTCGACGATGGCCGTCGCCGGAACGCGGCGTGCCAACGGGTCCGCCCTGGCGCTCGCGTCGAACCCGAAAGATCGTGAGGAGCATCAGAGCGTCGTCGACGACCTCGTGGCGCAGCTCGGCGCCTGGGGCCGCCCGACCGCGTCGGGCACGTCGGTGCGACGTTTCGGCCCGCTCGAGCACCTGGTGGCCGATATTTACGTCGACGCCGGACCCGACGTGGATTTCGAAACCGTGGCGCGGCGCCTCCATCCGACGCCGGCGCTGGGCGCGTATCCGCGCGGCGATGTCGGGGCCTCCTGGCTGGAAAGCCTCGACCCCCTCGGTGAGCGCCGCCGCTTCGGCGCGCCGTTCGGCTTGCGCTGGCCCTCCGGCGCGGGACGCTGCGTCGTGGCCATCCGCGGTCTCCAATACCACGACGGCCGGCTCGAGATCTGGGCCGGGTGTGGCGTCGTGTCTCAGAGCCGGTACGAGGACGAGTGGCAGGAGGTGCTGGACAAGATCCAGGCCGTGAGGGCGCTGTGGCAGGTGTGACAACGAATCAGGCGCTCGCCGTGTCGGCCATCGACCGCCTGCTCGCGGCCGGCGTCCGCACCTTTTGCGTCTGCCCGGGAGGACGGAACGCGCCGCTCGTCGAGGCGCTCGAGGCGATGCTCGCGGGCACGGCCGAGGTGCTGTCGTTCTTCGATGAGCGCAGCGCCGGGTTCTTCGCCCTGGGGCGGGCGCGGCGCGACCGCTCGCCGGTTGCCGTGGTGACAACGTCGGGGACGGCCGCCGCCGAACTGCTGCCCGCGATGGTGGAGGCTTACTACTCGACGGTCGCGGTCGTGGCGGTCACCGCCGACCGGCCGCGCGCGTTCCGCGGCTCGGGGGCTCCGCAGGCGATCGACCAGGTGAACCTGTTCGGCCCCTACGCGGAGTCGACGATCGACGCAGCCCATCCCGACGAGTTGCGGCCGCGGCCCGCGTTCGGTGGACCCGCGCACATCAACCTGTGCTTCGCCGAACCGCTGCTTGCCGATTGGGACGCGGTCCTCGTGCCGGACGCCCGCCGCGAGCCGGCGCCGCCGGCACGTGACGGGCCCGAGTCCGGCGACCAGGCCGACCTCGACGACTTCCTCGCGGCAGTTCGATCGCCGCTCGTCATTCTCGGGGGCCTTCAGCTTCACGGCGACCGGGGATCGGTGGAGCGCTTCTGCCACGCGTTGGGCGCGCCGGTGATCGCGGAAGCCAGCTCCGGCTTCAGGCGCGGGACCTTCGGGCTGCTGCTGCGCACGGGCGACGCGGCGGCCTGTCGCGGATTCGACCAGGGCGTGTTCGATTCGGTCATCCGGGTCGGTGACGTGCCCTCGTTCAGGGTCTGGCGCGATCTCGACGTGGCGCTGTCGGTGCCGGTGCTGTCGGTGTCGAGGGCGCGCTGGCGAGGCCTGACGCGCGGCACGCACGTGCGGGTGCCGGCCCATCTGCCGCTGCCGCTCTCGGTTCGGGACATTCGCCGGCGGCCCGCCGGCATCACGGAACTGCTCGCGTGGGACCGACGGCTCTCCGCCGTGGCCGATGGCCTGCTCGCGGCGCTGCCACAGAGCGAGCCCGGCCTGGTGCGGCGCCTGTCGGAGGTCATCCCCGCCGGCTCGTTCGTGTACCTTGGCAACAGCCTGCCGATCAGGGAGTGGACCCGCTTTGCGACCCTCGCCGAGTGCGGGTTCCTCATCGGCGAGAACCGCGGTGCCAACGGCATCGACGGGCAGATCGCGAGCTTCCTCGGCTGGGCGCGGCGGGAAGTCGAGAACTGGGCCGTCGTCGGCGACCTCACCGCGCTCTACGACCTCTCGGCCCTCTGGGCTCTCCGGCATCTCGACGGCTTCCGTCTCCGCATCGTCGTCATCAACAATGGGGGCGGCCGGATCTTCCAGCGGATGTACCAGAACGAGCGTTACCAGAATCGCCACCGGACGGGGTTCGCGGAGTGGGCCGCGATGTGGGGCGCCGAGCACCACGACGCGCTGCCCCGCAGCGAGATCGGGCCGGCTGCCGTGATCGAGGTTCGCCCCGACGAGGCCGAGACGGACACGTTCTGGGCAAGGTTCGCCGAGGAGACCGGTCGGTGAGCGCGCGCTGCCGGCTGGTGGCGCTTCACGGGTTCCTGGGCCGGGCATCGGACTGGGACGCGCTCGGTCCGCTGTTTCCCGACGCGACGATGGCGGCGGTCGATCTCTGGGCGATGCTCGCTTCGCCTGGCGCGGCCGACTGGGCGTCGGTGGGCCGCGCGCTGGACGGCGCGCTGGCCGAGGCGACAGGCGGCGACGCGGCCGGGCCCGTTTTCGTGATCGGGTACTCGTTCGGCGCGCGGCTGGCGCTGTCGAGCCGCTTGCTCGCGGCGCCGGGATCGCCCGTGCGCGGCTGCTGCTTCGTGTCGTGCAACCCCGGATACGAGGAAGACGACGACGGGGCGCGGGCGACGCGCCGAGCCTCGGACGAGACGTGGGCCCGCCGAATCCTCGAGTGGCCAGAGCCGGAAATCTGGCGCGCGTGGGACGCGCAGCCGGTGTTCCAGGGGTCCGGCCCGCCCTTGCCCCGCCTGGGGCTGCCCGCGCCGCGTGCGGTGCTGGCCACGGCGCTGCGGCGCTTCTCGCTCGGCGCGCAGCCGGACTTCAGGCCACGGCTGCACGCGTGGCCGTCGCCGGTGCTGTGGATCACCGGCGCGCTTGACACGAAGTTCACGGCGCTTGCGCGCGAGCTGGCGTCGGGAGGCGTGCCGGCGACCTACATGACGTGCGACGGCGCGGGGCACCGGGTGCCCTGGGACAACCCGGCCTCGTTCGGGCACGCGGTCCGGACATGGATGGCACAGGTGATGGAGACGTCCCGATGAGCTCAACTTCCCAGTCGTGGCAGACCGTCAGGACGTACGAGGACATCCTCTTCGTCAAGACCGACGACGGCGTCGCGAAGATCGTCATCAACCGGCCGGCCCGCCGCAACGCCTTCAGGCCGAAGACGGTGGCGGAACTCATCGACGCCTTCGCGGCGTGCCGCGAGGATCCGTCGATCGGCGTCGTCATCCTCACGGGTGCCGGCGACAAGGCCTTCTGCTCGGGGGGCGATCAGAAGATCCGCGGCGACCAGGGTTACGTGGACGAGGGGGGCGTGCCGCGGCTGAACGTGCTCGATCTGCAGAAGCAGATCCGCGCGCTGCCGAAGCCGGTCATCGCGATGGTGGCCGGCTACGCCATCGGCGGCGGCCACGTGCTGCACGTCGTCTGCGACCTGACGATCGCGGCCGAGAACGCCGTCTTCGGTCAGACCGGGCCGAAGGTCGGGTCGTTCGACGGCGGCCTCGGGTCGAGCTACCTGGCGCGGATCGTCGGCCAGAAGAAGGCGCGCGAGATCTGGTTCCTATGCCGGCAGTACACCGCGCAGCAGGCGCTCGAGATGGGGCTCGTCAACGCGGTCGTGCCGCTGGCCGATCTCGAGACGGTGACGCTCGAGTGGGCGCGCGAGATGCTGGAGCATTCGCCGCTGGCGCTGCGGTGCCTGAAGGCGGCGCTCAACGCCGATTGCGATGGACAGATCGGCCTGCTCGATCTCGCGGGCAACGCCACGCTGCTCTACTACATGAGCGAGGAGGCGCAGGAAGGGAAGAAGGCCTACCTCGAGAAGCGCAAGCCGGACTTCAAGAAGTTTCCGAGGCTTCCGTGACGGTGTGGCGCACGTCGCCCTGGCTGCTGGCCGTTCGGCCCAAGACGCTGACGGCCAGTCTCTCTCCCGTGATGCTCGGCACCGGCCTGGCCGTGGCACTCTCGTCGCGGCCGGTCCCGTTCGGGCTCGCCGGGCTGGCGCTCGCCTCCGCCCTTTGCATCCAGATCGGCAGCAACCTGGTCAACGACGCCGTGGACTTCGTGAGGGGAGCCGACACGGCCGAGCGCATCGGGCCGGTGCGCGTCACGCAGAGCGGCCTGCTGCACGGCCGCCACGTGATGGCGGGCGCCGCCGCCTTCTTCCTCGTGGCGGCAGTCCTCGGCGTTCCGCTCGTGCTGGCGGGCGGCGTGCCCATCATCGTCATCGGCGTCCTGTCGATCGTTGCGGGCTACGCGTACACCGCGGGGCCGTTTCCGCTCGCCTACCTGGGGCTCGGCGAGGTGTTCGTCCTGCTGTTCTACGGCCTGGCCGCGGTGAAGGGGGTGGCCTACGTGCTGACCGGCACGGGGATGTCGCCCTGGGCGGAGGTGGCGGCGCTGCAGGTCGGGCTGCAAAGTTCGGCGCTGCTCGCCGTCAACAACACGCGCGACGTGGCCGGCGACGTGCTCGCCGGCAAGCGCACGCTCGCCGTCAGATTCGGCGGCCGCTTCGCCCGGATCGAAATCGCGGTGCTCGTGGCGCTGCCGTACTTGCTGGGCGTCTGCTGGATCGCGGCCGGGCACTGGTGGGCGGCCGCGCTGCCGCTTGCCACGCTGCCACTCGCCGTGCGGCTCGTGCACGGGGTGTGGACGGAGCCGCCCAGCCGGAGGTTCAACGTCTTTCTGGCTGAGACCGCGCTGCTGCAGGTCGTCTTCTGCGCGCTGGCCGCGCTGGGCCTGGTCCTGCGATGAGCGGCGCCTTCTATCTCGAGCCCGGTGCCGCGCCGATCGACTGGGAGGGCCGCGACTCTCTCGTTCTCGGCAATCCCGAGTGGGCTCGACGGCAGGCGGACGGCCTGGCCGGGATCGCGCACCGGCTGCCGGCCCTGGCGTCGCACATCTGGGTGTCCACCTCGGGCACGAGCAGTCTCGTGCCGGGGCGCGTGCGGTGGATCGCCCTGTCGAAGGCCGCCTTCCTCGCGTCGGCGCACGCGGTGAACCGGCATCTCGACGCCGGCCGGTCAGACGTCTGGGCGCACGCGCTGCCGACGTTCCACGTCGGCGGGCTCGGCATCCTCGCGCGCGGCTGGCTGAACGGCGCGCGCGTCGTGCCGGCTGTCATCGGCAAGTGGAACGCTGCCCGGTTTCACGAGGTGGCCGTCCGCGAGCAGGCGACGCTCGCGGCGCTGGTGCCGTCGCAGGTTCACGACCTGGTGGCCGCGGGGCTCGCCTCGCCTCCGTCGATGCGCGCGATCGTGGTCGGCGGCGCACGGATGGACGGCGCGCTCTACGAACGGGCCCGCGCGCTCGGCTGGCCCTGCCTGCCGAGCTACGGCCTCACCGAGACCTGCTCGCAGGTGGCGACGGCCGGCCTGTCGTCGCTCGCCGCGAACGGCCGCCCGGCGGTGCTGCCCGTGCTCGGCCATGCGGACATCCGTTCCGACGCCGCCCAGCGGTTGGCGATCCGCGCCTCGTCGCTGCTGACCTGCTGCGCCGAGGTCAACGAGCAAGGCGCGCGCGTGTGGGATCCGAAGCAGGACGGCTGGCTTCCGACCGAGGATACGGGCCGCGTCGGCGCCGACGGCGTCGAGGTGTTCGGGCGCATGTCGGAGTCGGTGAAGGTGCTGGGCGAGATCGTGTCGCTCCCGCGCGTCGAGGACCAGGTCTGGCGCTGGGCCACCCGTGAGAATCTGCGCGGCCTCGCGGGGTTCGATCTCGCCATCGTCGCGCCGCCGCACGACCGACTGGGGCACGAGGTCGTCCTCGTCATCGCCTGCCGCGTGCCGATGGACGCCGCCAGACGGTCCGCGATCGAGGAGTCGATCGGCACCTTCAGCCGGGACGACCTGCTGCCGTTCGAGCGGTTGCGCCGCGTGGTCTTCGTCGACGAGATCCCCAGGACGCCGCTCGGCAAGTGCCGGCGCGTGCTACTCACCCGCGAGGTGGGGGAGCAGGCGGGCGCGGATCGCTGACGGGATCGGCATCTTCTTCCACGTCGCCGGGTCGGCGAACGCCTTGACGATGCGGGCCTCGGCGCAGAGGACCGGCGCCGCGCCCGCGCGATCGACGAACGTCGTCCGCACCTCGAACGACGACTCGCCGATCTTCGTCACCGACAGCTCCACATCGTACTGGTGTCCCGGGCGCATCGGGCGATGGAACGTGGCCTCGGCGTGCTTGATGGGCGCGACGAACGCCGCGCTCTCGAACCAGTCCTCCCAAGCGTCGACCAGCTCCGACACGACGAAGTCCTCGAACACGCGATGCGCGAGCGCCTGCACGCGGCCATAGAAGAGCACGCCGCGCGCGTCGGCCTCGTCGAACCGGATGGTCACGGTGCGTCGGAACATGCCTCACCCCTCCGGCGGCGATCTTCTCACATATCGAGCGGACTGCGGTTCGTGCGGCGCGCGGGCCGATCGCGGGTCCGCGGCGCCGTGGTGACGCGGGTGCGGAGTGCGGACGGAAGTGGTAGGATTCGCGCCAACGCCGAGCCCTGGGAGGCCCATGTCGAATCGTCGACTGCTCATCGCCCTGCTTGCCACGGTCCTGTTCTCCGGTTCGCAGGCCAGCGCCGCCGACTGGATGCGGCTGCGGACCGCGCACTTCACGCTCGAGGGGGACGTCGGCGAAAAGCAGCTGCGGACGGTGGCCCAGCGGCTGGAGCAGTTCCGCGAGGTGGTCGGGCGCGCGTTTCCGTCGGCGAAGCTGGTGACGTCGGTGCCGGTGACCGTCCTCGTGTTCTCCCACGACCGCGACTTCAGGGTGGTGATCCCGCAATACAAGGGCGAATCGGTCAAGGCTGCCGGGTACGCGGTCTCGAGCCCCATCGGGCCGTCGATTTCCATCTGCCTCGAAGCCGGCGACGAGGCCTACGACATCGCCTACCACGAATACGGCCACTTGCTGATCAACAACGCGATGCTGGGGCTCCCGCTGTGGCTGCAGGAAGGGCTGGCCGAGTTCTACCGGACGTTCGAATTGTCCGAGGACGGGCGCCGGGCGGTGCTTGGGAAGCCCGTGGGGGACTGGGAGATCGGCCTGCTGCGAGAGCGTTTGCTGCCGATGTCCGAGCTTCTCGCGGCGGACGAGGGATCGAAGCTGTACAACGTGA
The DNA here is from genome assembly GCA_003157675.1 of Acidobacteriota bacterium. Classification (GTDB taxonomy): domain Bacteria; phylum Acidobacteriota; class Vicinamibacteria; order Vicinamibacterales; family Fen-181; genus FEN-299. Next base: position 2,665 of record PMKG01000311.1, on the reverse strand, counting down.
GCGTCGACCGGGACCTCTTCTACGCCCAGAGCTGGGCGCTCGTTCACTACCTGCTGCTCGGAAACCCCGACCGTGTGCAACAGTTCAGGGACTTCATCCAGCGGCTCGCGACGGGGGTCCCCGCCGCCACCGCCTTCACCGACGCGTTTCCCCACGCCGACAAGATCGAGTCTGAGTTGTCGGGCTACGTCGGTCGGTTCACGATGAAGGCCGTTCAGATCACGTTCGACAATCGCATCGCGGGCGCCGCCGACTATACGATGACTCCGATGACGCCCGCCGAGGCACGAGCCAGCCTGGGCCTCCAGCTGGTGAGAGAAGGGCGCTTCGAGGACGCGCGGCCGCATTTCGAGTGGGCGCTCACACACGCCCCCCAGACGGCGTCCGCCCAGACCGGGATCGGACTCTCCCACGTGCTCCAGGGGAAGGCGCTCGAGGCGTTGCCCGCGCTGCGGAAAGGGGCCGAGCTGGCCGATGGGGACGTCCTGGCGCACTTCGCCTTCGGATACGGGGCACTCGAATGCATCACGTCGGATTGCCTGAAGGAGCAGGGAGGCAGGGAGACGGCCAGGCGCGAGTTCCAGCGCGCGGTGGATCTCCTGCCCCAGTTCCCGGAGGCGCTGTCCCTTCTTGGCTGGACGGAGGCCGCGACCCGGGGCGACCTCGCCTCGGCAGAGCGCCACCTCCGCCAGGCGATCACCTTCCTGCCCGGCCGCGAGGACTATCGATTCAATCTCGCGCAGATCTACCTGCAGCAGGAAGACGAGGCGAAGGTGCAGGAGATGCTCGGGCCGATCGCCGCCGCGTCGCCGATCGCCGACAACAAGGCCAAGGCCCGCCAGATGCTCGGGGCGCTCGCCGCGACGCGGGCCGCCCGCGAAGCGCGCCAGGCCGAGCTGTCGGCCGCGACGGCAGCATCCGCCGGGGGCACCACCCCGGCAGCCGGCGACGAGCGGCCCCCCGACGCCGTGGCGACTCCTGTCTTCAGGGCGATCGGCGCCAACGAGCGCCGACAGGAAGGCGTGCTCGAATCGATCCTCTGCCCGAGTGCCGGCGCGATCGTCGTCGTTGGCGGCGGCACGACCGGCGTGCACCGATACTGGGCCCCGGCGCTCGCCGCGATCGATTTCATCACCTACCGCGACGATCTCAAGAGATCGGTCGGGTGTGGGCCGGCGCCGGCTGGCACGCGCGTCTACGTGACGTTCCGCGCCGCGGCGAAGGGCGAGGCTCCGCCGGCATCCTGGATCGAGGGCCGCGTCGTCGCGATCGAGTTCCTGCCAAAAGGGAAGTAGGGGGCCGGCGCCGACTCCCGCCGCCGCTATCGCGTGCCGAGGCTGCGGATGAGCGTGAGCATCATGTCGATGGCGACCGTGTTGTGGCCGCCGCGCGGGATGATGATGTCGGCGTACCGCTTGGTCGGCTCCACGAACTCCAGGTGCATCGGCTTGACGGTGTTCAGGTACTGATCGATCACCGAGTCCATCGTCCGGCCGCGCTCGGCCACGTCGCGCTGCAGACGCCGGATGAACCGCGTGTCGTCGTCGGTGTCGACGAAGACCTTCACGTCCATCAGGTCGCGCAGCGCCGCGTCGGCGAAGATCAGGATCCCCTCGACGATGATGATCCGCCTGGGCTGCACGGTGTCGGTTGTCTGCCGCCGCGCGTGGCGCGCGAAGTCGTAGGTGGGGAGCTCGACGGCCCGGCCGGCCCGGAGCTCGGCGACGTGCCGGACGAGGAGATCGGTCTCGAGCGAGGCGGGGTGGTCGTAGTTGAGGGCCGCCCGCTCCTCGAGCCGCAGTTCCGGGTGGTCGTAGTAGTAGCGGTCGTGTTCGAGCACGATCACGTGGTCGTTGCCCATGCTCTCGACGATGCGGCTGACGACCGTCGTCTTGCCGGAGCCGGACCCGCCTGCGACGCCAATCACCACTGGAACGCCGTTCATGACACCTCCACGTGCGGGCTCCAGAATATCAGAGCCCGCGGCTCGCGGCTTTCGTCTTGCGGCCAGTGCGGCGTGACACGGCCTGAAGTCTTGAGTCCTGAGTCTGCCCTACATTCCATCGATGATCGCCGCGTAGGTGGCGAACGGATAGGCCCCGTCGACCCGCTGGGTGTTGATGAAGAACGTGGGAGTCGCGCCAACCCCGTACTGCTGAGTGCCGGTCGTCATGATGGCGAGGATGCCGCTCTGGAGCCCCGGCACCGCCAGGCACGCGTCCACATCATCGGAGGTCATGCCGATCCCGGCGACCACGCTCTTGATGGCCGCCGTGTAGTTGCCGGCGGAGGCCCACGACGCCTGATTCCGAAAGAGCGTGTCGAGCGTCGTGAAGTAGTTGCTGCCGGAGCAGCGGGCCACCATGGCCGCGATGAGCGACGGCGGGTCGAGCGGGTAGTCGCGGTAGATGAATTTCACGCGCCCGACGTCGATGTAGGTGGTCTTGAGCTGCGGCAACGTCGTGGTCTCGAAGTCGGCGCAATGGATGCAGCCGAGCGACGAATACTCGATCATCGTCACCGGCGCGCTGGCGCTGCCGAGCGTCTTTTCGGCGAGCATCTCCGAGAGCGACGGCAGCGTGTGCGTTGGCGCGACCGGCGAGGACTTCGAACAACTCGCTGCGGCGAACGCGACGAGTCCGGCAAGCACCGCGGCCGCGACGCT
>PMKG01000146.1 GCA_003157675.1 Acidobacteriota bacterium | reverse complement strand
GCTATCAGATCTCCCAGTACGATCGGCCGCTGGCGCTCGACGGCGCCCTGGAGTGGACCGAGCAGGGACGGGTGACGCGCGTCGGCATCGCCCGGCTCCATCTCGAGGAGGACGCGGGCAAGTCGATGCACGACGGGTTCGCCGACTCGGCGGACCACAGCTACGTCGACTTCAACCGCAGCGGCGTCCCGCTTGTCGAGATCGTCACGCACCCCGACTTGCGGAGCGCGACCTCGGCCGCCGCGTTCTTCGAGCGGCTTCGGGGGATCCTGGTCGAGCTGGGCGTGAACGGCGGCAACCTCGAGGAAGGCCACCTGCGGTGCGACGCGAACGTGTCGCTCCGGCAGTCTGGCGACGCGGCGCTCGGAGCGCCCGTCGAGGTCAAGAACCTCAACTCGTTCCGGTATCTCGAACGGGCCCTCGATCACGAGATTGCGAGGCAGGCGGCGGTGCTCGACGGCGGAGGACGCGTCGCCCGCGAGACGCGGTTGTGGGACGTCGCCGCCGGTCGGACCGCCGTCATGCGCAGCAAGGAGCAGGCCGACGACTACCGGTACTTTCCCGAGCCCGACCTGCCGCCGCTCTCCGTCGCGCCGGAGCGGATCGAGGCGATGAGAGCCCGTCTCCCGGAACTCCCCGACGCCCGGCGCCGGCGGCTCGTCGCCGCGTACGGGCTGTCGGAGTACGACGCGAGCCAGGTGGCGTCCACGGCCGCCAGCGCGCGGTTCTTCGAGCAGGTGGCCGTTTGTTCGCGCAATCCCAAGGCTGCCGCCAACTGGATGACCGGCGAGCTGACCCGCCGGCTGAAGGAGACCGGCGCCGGCATCGAGCGTGCCGGCGTGACGGCCGAGGCGCTGGCCGACCTCATCGCCCTCATCGATGCCGGCACCATCAGCACGAGCCTCGCCAGACAGGTGTTCGACGGGATGTGGGGCAGCGGCCGGCGTGCCGCCGAGGTCGTCGAGACCCAGGGGCTGACGCGTATCGACGATGCCGCCCGGCTCGAGGCGATCGTCCGCGAGGTGGTGGCGGCCAATCCGAAGCCGGTCGCCCAGTTCAAGGGGGGCAGGACCCTGGTCTTCGGCTTCTTCGTCGGGCAGGTGATGAAGGCGACGCGCGGTCAGGCGGATCCCGAACTGGTCAATGCGCTCGTGCGCCGCGAGCTGGAACGCGCGTGAACGTCGCGGTGCTATACTCGCCGCCGGCTGCCCGACCGGCGCCGGCACGCTGTCCAGCGCCGCGCGGCCGAACACTGTGATCGAAATCGACGGACTCTCCAAGCGCTACGCTCGCGAGGTGTTCGCCCTCCACGACGTCACGATGCGCGTCGGGCGGGGGGAGTTCGCCTTTCTCACCGGCCCGAGCGGGGCTGGCAAGACGACGCTTCTGCGCATCCTCCTCAGGCAGGAGGTCCCCACCGCCGGCCGTGTCCTCGTCGACGGCCGGGACCTGGCCGCGCTGGGGCCGGCCGACGTCCAGCGCTACCGCCGGACCCTCGGCTTCGTGTTCCAGGACTTCAAGCTGATCCCGCGGAAGACCGTGTTCGAGAACGTGATCTTCGCGCTGCGCATCCTCGGGGTGCCCGACGTGCAGCAGCGGCGGCGGACCTTCCAGGTGCTCAAGTGGGTGGGACTGCAGCACCGCGCCAACGCGTTCCCGCTGGAGCTGTCCGGCGGAGAGCAGCAGCGCGTGGCGATCGCGCGCGCCCTGGTCAACGAACCGGTGCTGGTGCTCGCCGACGAGCCGACCGGGAACCTCGACCCCGATCTGGCGCTCGAAATCATGAACCTGTTCCGCGAGATGAACGCCGGCGGGACGACCGTGCTGGTCGCCACGCACGATCGCGAGCTGATTCACCACGTCGGGCGGCGGACCATCGCGCTCGACCACGGGTCGGTGACGGAATCGGCATGAACCGCGGGAGCCTGCGATGATCGCCGGCCTGACCTACTTCGTGACCGAGGCGTGGGCGAGCGTCTGGCGCGGGCGGAGCGCGGCGATTCTGTCGGTGCTCACGATCGCCATCGCGGCGTTTGTGCTCGGCCTGTTCCTGCTCGTGGCGGGCCACGTCCAGCGCACCGTCGATCAATGGAGCCGATCGGCGGAGTTGTCGGTCTACCTTCGCGACGAGTCGACCGACGGCGAGCGGGCCGCCGTCCGGAACGTCCTCCGCGCCACTCCCTCGGTCGCGGCCGTCGAATTCGTGTCGAAGACCGCTGCGCTCGCGCGGTTCCGGAAGAACTTCCCGGAACTGGCGCCGGCCACGGATTCGGCCGCGGACAACCCGCTCCCGGCCTCCTTCGAGGTCCGTCTCGGGTCCGACCAGTCCGCCGCCGCCGTCGAGCGATTGTCGGCCCGCGTCTCGCGGATGGCGGGGGTGGCGGACGTTCGGTACGACCGGCGCTGGCTCGATCGTCTGGTGTCGCTCGGGAACTTCGTGCGCTGGACCGGCCTGCTGCTGGCGGGCGTGCTCGTGCTGGCGGCGGCGCTCACGGTCACCAACGTCGTCCGGCTCTCGCTGTACGCCCGGCGTGACGAGATCGAGATCATGGAACTCGTCGGGGCGCCGCTCTCGTTCATCCGCGGCCCCTTCGTGTGCGAGGGGATGATCCAGGGCGGGCTGGGCGCCGTCGTCGCCCTCGCGCTGCTGCGCGTCGCGCTGACGCTCTCCGCGCCTCGGCTGTCCGCCCTGGCAGCGGGGCTGTTCGAGGTCGGTCGGATCGAGTTCCTGTCGGGCCTGTCGGTCGCCGGGCTGATCGTCGGCGGCATGGCCGTCGGGTGCCTGGGCGGCCTGGTGGCCTCGCGGCGGATCCACTGACCTGGAATCATGTCGATCGAAACGAATTTCAAGAATTACGATTCGTCCCCGTCCGTTGCTGGGGCCAGCCCGGAGCGATTCGGTCGCCGTTGACACGGCCGCGAACCATCAATAGACTGGTCGGTGCCTACCGGTATTCCTCCGTATCTTACGAGGGAGTCGCATGCACCACTTCGTGACTGGCCAGTGGCCATCGAGTGCGCTCCATCCAGGTGTCGTCGTCGATTTTTATCGGGAAGAACTGATCCGGCACCAGCGCTGCCTGCGGTACCAGCGCGAGTACTACTCCGAGCGCGCGTACACCTCGGCCGAGCAGGCACTGGTTCGCTTGCTCGCCAACCTCGATCAGGTATGCCGGTGCAAGAATGCCGACCGGCTGATGGTGAATCTGCTCGAACAATTCGACGTGGTGACGAATCTCTCTGCGTGGTCCAATCCGAGAACGGCGAACTGACCTCCCGCATCGACCGCCTCCATCGCGATCTCGCCGCGATCTTCCGCGCTGCCCTCGACGCGTCGCACGCCACCCGGCTCCTCGAATCCGCGCTGACCGTCCCCGAGCATCGGGCCTTCGTGTCGCGACCCGTGCACGTCCTCGGCGTGGGCAAGGCCTCGGCGCAGATGGCGGCCGCGCTCGCCTGCACCTCCCCGGTGAAGGTGGCGGAAGGGCTGGTGATCGGCCCGGCGCCGGAGCCGGCGCTGCCGCCCGGGATGGCGTGGGTCGAAGGGAGCCATCCGGTTCCGGACGAGCACAGCGTCGATGCCGGACGGAGGGCGCTGGCGTTTGTTCGCAGCGTGCCCCCCGACGGCCGGCTCCTCGTACTGCTCTCCGGCGGCGCCTCCTCGCTGATGGCCATGCCAAGGGCCGCCGTCATGCTGGCGGACAAGCGAGACACCACCACGCGCCTGCTGCTGGCGGGCGCGGACATCGAGGCGCTGAACACGGTTCGCAAGCACCTGTCAGCCATCAAAGGCGGACAGCTGGCGGCCGCGACCGCCGCGTCCGTGCTGACGCTGGCCGTCTCGGACGTCATCGGGGACGACCTCAGCCTGATCGGATCGGGGCCCACCGTGCCGGATCCGAGCACGTTTCGGGACGCGTTGTCGGTGCTCGCGCGCTTCGGCGGCGCCGAGGCGTTCCCGCGAGCGGTGGTCGCGCTGCTCCAGGCGGGCGCCGGCGGAGAGGCGCCAGAGACGCCGAAGCCCGACGACCCGCGTCTCACGAATCAGACGGCGCGTGTCATCGGATCGCGGGCCACGGCAGCGGCCGGCGCGGCCGCGATGGCCCAGTCGCTGGGTTACAGGGTCGTCGTGCGTGCGGAGCCGGTCGTCGGCCTGGCTCGAGAGGCCGGCCCGCGGTTCGTCGCCGACGCGACGGGCGGCCTCGACCATGTCGATGCGCCGACCTGCGTCATCGCCACCGGCGAGACGACGGTCCGGGTGGTCGGAGCGGGGCGCGGAGGACGCAACCAGGAAGTCGCGCTGGCGGCGGCCACGGCCCTCTCCCGCCTCGACGCGCCGGCCGCGCTGCTCAGCGGCGGCACCGACGGGATCGACGGGCCGACCGATGCGGCCGGAGCGGTCTGCGACGTGACGACGGTCGAGCGGGCGAGGCACGCCGGCCTGAAGGCGCCTGACGAATACCTCGCTGACAACGACGCCTACCACTTCTTCGAACCGCTCGGAGATCTCGTCTTCACCGGCCCGACCGGCACCAATGTCGGGGACATCCTGGTGCTGCTCCTCGCGCCCGGCGCCTGATCTACACTCTCAGTAACGACCATGCTTAAATCCGAAGAGATCCTCCGCCTCGTGCGCGAACGGGCCCAGCACCCCGCGTCGGCGCGGGAGCTGACCCAGTTGCTGAAGATTCCCCGCGAGCAGAGTGCGAGCTTCCGGCGCCAGCTCAAGGCGCTGGTTGCCGATGGGGCGCTTGTCGAGGTTCGCGGCCGCCGATTCGGCGTGGCCGAGAAGATGGACCTCCTCGTCGGCCGCCTCCAGGCCATCGCGGGAGGGTCGGCCTTCGTGGTACCCGACGGGCCGCGAGCCGACCGCGAGGGCGACGTGTTCGTCCCCCTCGCGAATCGCGAAGAGGCGATGCACGGCGATCGTGTCGTCGTGCGCATCGAGCGGCACCGGGCCGGCGACCGCCCGGAGGGCCGCATCGTCAAGATCCTGCGCCGCGCCAACCAGACCGTCGTCGGCCGGTTCGACATCGACAGCGGGGGCCTCGGCTTCGTCACCCCGTTCGACCAGCGCCTGGGGACGGATGTCGCCGTGGCGCCCGGGAGCCACGGAGGCGCCGAGTCCGGGCAGATGGTCATCGTCGAGATCGTCCGGTGGCCCACGGCGACGCGCGGGCCGGTCGGGCGCATCGTCGAGATCCTCGGCCGCATCGACGAGCCGGGCGTCGACACGACGATCATCGTCCGCAAGTACGGCCTGCCAGACGCGCACGGCGAGGCGGCGATGGCCGAGGCGCAACGGCTCGTGGCGGGGCAGGACGCCCCGCGCGCGATGCACGCCCGGAAGCACGACCTCGCCGGGCGCACCGACTTCCGCGGTCTCGACATCGTCACGATCGACGGCGAGCACGCCCGCGACTTCGACGACGCGATCTCGGTCGAGAAGCTGGAGAACGGCCACTTCCATCTCGGCGTCCACATCGCCGACGTCTCCCACTACGTGCGCGAGGGCAGCGCCCTCGACGCCGAAGCCTACGAGAGAGGGACATCGGTGTACTTCCCGGACCGCGCGCTGCACATGTTTCCGTCCGATCTGGCGACAGGCCTGTGCAGCCTGAACCCCCGCGTCGACCGTCTCGTGCAGTCGTGCCTCATGGAAGTGGATCGCCAGGGCACGGTGCTGCGGCGCGAGTTCCACGACGGCATCATTCGCACGCGGGAGCGGATGACCTACACGGATGTGAACGCGATTCTCACGGACCGCGACCCGGCCGTGTCCGCCCGCTACGCTCCGCTCGTGCCGATGTTCGAGCGGATGCGGGAGCTGTTCCGGATCCTGAACGACCGGCGGCGGCGCCTCGGCGCCATCGATTTCGACTTCGACGAGGCGGAGGTCAGGCAAGACGAGGCCGGGCAGGTGGAGGCGATCGTCGCCGCCGAGCGGAACATCGCCCACCGCATCGTCGAAGAGTTCATGCTGCTCGCGAACGAGACCGTGGCGGAGTTCCTGGAAGCGAGCGAGGTCCCGGGCCTCTACCGCGTACACGAGCGGCCCGACCCGATGAAGGTCGAGCAGTTCGAGGCCTTCGTCTCCGGGCTCGGCCTGAGCCTCGGCGCGCCGGCCGGCGAGGTCCGACCGCGCCACTTCCAGGCGCTGCTCGACAAGATCCACGGGACGCCAGCCGAGCGGGCCGTCGCCGTGCTGATGCTGCGGACGATGCAGAAGGCCCGCTACGCGCCGGAGAACCTGGGGCACTTCGGCCTGGCCTTCGAGAGCTACACGCATTTCACGTCGCCGATCCGGCGCTATCCGGACCTGGTCGTCCACCGCCTGCTGCGCGCGGCACGGGGCGTGGCGTTAGCGGACGCGGACCGCGAGCGGTGGGAGGCACTGCTGCCCGAAACGGCGCGCGTCTCGTCGGACCGGGAGCGGCGGGCCGACGAGGCGGAGCGGGAACTGGTTCAGTGGAAGAAGGTCCGGTTCATGCACGACAAGGTGGGCGACGAATTCGACGGCTACATCACCGGCGTCTCCTCGTTCGGCCTGTTCGTGCAGCTCGTCGAGTACGTGGTGGATGGCCTCGTGCACGTCGCCACCATGGCCAACGACTACTACCGGTTCCTCGACGGCACCCACTCGCTCCGGGGCGAGAACACGGGGAAGGTGTACCGGCTCGGCGACCGCGTGCAGGTGCGGGTGCTGCGGGTCGACTTCGACCGGCGGCAGATCGAGCTCGGACTCGTCGAGATTCTCGACGCGGTGAAGCGCGGGGCTCCGGCCCGCGCCGGCGCGCAGCCGAAGAAGACCTCGAAGAACTCGATGCCGTTGCGGGCGTCACGGCCGGGCCGCAACGCCCGCCTGCGCTCCCGCGGCCGCAAGTGATCGACATTCCGCGCATGCCGCGCCACGTCATCATCGGCACCGCCGGCCACATCGACC
>PMKG01000206.1 GCA_003157675.1 Acidobacteriota bacterium | reverse complement strand
GGGGACTTGCACCCCGCCCCGAAGTTGTGGCTGATTCACGATATCGACGCCGAGCGACGCGTGTCAAGCCGAGCCGCCCGACGAGCGTCTTCAGTGGCACGTTCGCGTGCGCCACCCGGTATACTTCCTCCGTCTTCGCGGTCGCCTCGGGCGCGATCGGCGCTTCGCCACCCAGAGCCGCCGCGAAGGAAGGGCAAGGAGACGGACTCATGGACGTTCTCGCAGCCATTGGCCACACCTCGATGGTTCGGCTTCGACGTGTCGTCCCGCCGCACTGTGCGGGAGTGTACGCCAAGCTCGAGTGGGAGAATCCGACCGGGAGCATGAAGGACCGGATGGCCGAGACCGTGATCTCACGGGCCGAGGCCGACGGCCGATTGACGCCCGGAGGCACGATCGTCGAGTACACGGGTGGCAGCACAGGGACCTCGCTCGCGCTCGTCTGCGCCGCCAAGGGCTACCGTGTCCGGATCGTCACCTCCGACGCGTTCAGCCAGGAGAAGCGCGACCACATGGCGGCGCTCGGCGCGGAGCTCACGCTGGTCCCGAGCGAGGGCGGCCGCACGACCAAGAAGCTGATCCTCGAGATGATCGAGACCGCCCGCGCGCTCAGCCTCGAGCCCGGCACCTACTGGACGGACCAGCTCAACAACCACGACGCGATCGCAGGCTATCACGCGCTCGGCGAGGAGATCTGGGAGGAGACCAGCGGGGCCATCGACGCCTTCGTCCACTGCGTGGGGACCGCCGCATCGCTGCGGGGCGTGGCCACCGTGCTCAAACGGCACAAGCCGGGCGTGCGGATCGTGGCGGTCGAACCGGCGGAGTCGTCGGTGCTGCTCGGCGGCCAGGCCGGCCCCCACAAGATCGAGGGAGTGGGAATCGGCTGCGTGCCTCCGCTGTGGGAGCCGGCGCTCGTCGACGAGATCCTGCCGGTCGCGACCGACGAGGCGAAGGAGATGACGAGGCGGCTCGCGCGCGAAGAGGCGCTGTTTGCCGGGACCTCCTCCGGCGCGAACGTCGTCGCGGCGATCCGAGTCGCGGAGCGGCTCGGGCCCGACGCCCGCGTCGTCACGCTCATGGCGAACACCGGCCTCAAGTACCTGAGCACCGACGTGTACCGGCGGGCATGATGACCGCCGTGGTCACCGCGCCCGCGCGACCACCAGCGTCAGGTCGTCGTACTGCGTGCCGGCGCTGAAGGCCTGCACGCTCGTCAGGATCGTCTCGACGATCCCGGCCGCGGACCGGCCGCGGCACGCGGCGAGTTCCTCGATGAAGCGCGCCTCGCCGAACTCGTCCTCCCCGTGCATCGCCTCGGTCACCCCGTCGCTGAACAGCGCGAGCACGTCCCCGGGTTCCATCACGATCTCGCCGAAGGTGCCTTCCCACGCCTCGAACAGGCCGACGGCGGGCGCCGTCGGCGACAGCCGTACCGGGGCCGCATCCGCGCGGCCCGGCAACAGCACCGGCGGGTTGAGGCCTCCGTTCACGTACCGCAGCCGGCGCGTCTCATCGTCGTAGACGCCGAGGAAGACGGTGGCGTAGTGCTCGGTCGCCGTCGAGCCGAACAGCAGGCGGTTGACCTCCGAGAGCACCCGGACCGGGTCGAGCGGCGCGATGCCGCTCTGGCTGCGCAGGTGCGCCTGCAGGTTGGCCATGAGCAGCGCCGCGTGAATCCCCTTCCCCGACACGTCGGCCAGCACGAAGCCCACCCGCCCGGGCCCCAGGTCGATGAAGTCGTACCCGTCGCCGCCGACATCCCGCGCCTGCACGCAACGCGCGGCGCAGTCGAGCGTGGCAAGCGGCGGCGGCGCGTCGGGGAGCAGCCGCGCCTGCACCTGCCGGGCGATGTCCATCTCGTGGGCCGCGCGCCGCTCCGTCTCCATGCGCCGGGCGATGTCCTCGGCGAGGCGGATGTTCTCGAGCGCGGTCGCCGCCTGGGCCGCCACCGACGCGAGCAGGCGGAGATCTTCGCCGGCGTACGGCTCCTCAGAGCGCCGGGGCCCGAGGGCGATGAGCCCCACGAACCGGCCGCCGCGCCCGGCCATCGGCACCAGGCACTCCGCGCCGGGCATCACGAGGGGCGCCACGGCGTCTCGGACCATCTCCCCGTCGGTCGAGGCGAGATCGATCGGCAGGGCGTGTCCGGAAACCAGCGCCAGCACGGGAGATTCTCGGTCCAGGCTCCGCAACGGAGCGGACAGGCCGGGAGCGTCGGTGCGCAGCACTCCCGTTCCGTCGTCGAGGTGGACCACGAGGCCGGTCGGCTGCAGCGCGTCCAGCAGGTGCCGCTCGAGGAGCGTCGCGATCTCGCTGCGATCGTCCGCCGCGCGCAGCCGCTCGGCCAGGTCTTCGAGGATCACCCTCGCGTCATACGCGGTCCGGAAGAACGCGCGGTCGATCCGCTCGCTGACGCGGCGGTGAACGTTCAGCCCGCCCCACAGGAGCGCGGTGCCGAACACCGCGCCGAGCAGGACAGCCGACGTCCGGTCGAGCGAGGGCATGTAGCGCGTGAACCACGACGCGAAGAGCACCGCGAGGCCGATGCTGAGGATCGAGACGAGAAGCATGAACCCGCGCTGCACCAGCAGGTAGCGCGCGCTCCTCCTGATCAGCACCGGGATCTCGAGGACCCGGTGCCTGACAACGGCGTAGGCGAACGAGACCGGCAGGACGAGCGCGACGGCCGGCACGAGCATCGCCACCGCCGCCGGCATCCGGAAGCTCGTGAAGTTGGTGAGGGACAGGTTCGCGAGCCCCGGCACCACTCCCACGACCGTGCCCCAGAAGATGACCCGTATCTTGCGTCGGGCCTCGACGTCCCTCGTGCTCGCGAAGTTCGCGGTCAGCGCCGCAAGACCGAGCGCGAAGCAAACGATGACGAACACGATCGGGAGTCCCGACGAGATGGCCTCGCCGGCCACGCGAGCCACGGACTGCGGCACCCGCAGGCCACCGGACCCGAGGCCGGGCAGGGCGAGGAGGAGTCCGGCCACAACGGCCGCCCACTTCAGTGAGGGCCACCGCCGATCGAGCGGAGAGCGTTCGGGAAACACCGCGAAGAAGAAATAGAAGATCGGACCCACCAGGCCTATCGAGATCGAGGAGTCGGCGAGCGCGAACGCGCGCAGCCGCGGGTCGAACATCTGGTAGCCGTTGGGAACGCCCGGCGTCTGCACCATGCAGGCGAACAGCAGCGCCAGCAGCCAGACGTTGCGATCTTCGACCCGCAGGAACAGCACGGCCAGGCCGACGATGACGAACGGCACGGGAAACAGGTCGTGGACCTGCCGCGCGACGAAGTTGGCCGGAACAGCGGGCGCCTTGTAGCGGAACGTGGCTCGCAGCTCGATTGGGGCCGCCTGACCGTCGCGCACGACGGTCAGAGAGACGACCTCACCCGGGCGGTAACGGCTCCAGGCCATGGTGATTGCGGACGCGTCGTCGAGCGGCTCGCCGTCGACGGCCCTGATCCGGTCGCCGGCCCGCAAGCCCGCCCGCATCGCCGGGCTGTCGGGCGACACGGCATCCACCCTCTCGGCCCGCACGACCGCGTCGTAGGTGTTGCTGAAGCCCAGCTCGACGTTCGCGTCCGGACCCTGGGGCCGGATGGCGACCATCCACAGCACGCTCGCCAGCGTGGTGACTGCGCTCAGCGCCAGCGCGAGGAGGAGGAGAAGCCAGCGAGGGGGATGACCCGTGGCGAACATCGCAGGTGACCGGTGTCCCGAGGGCGCACAGATGTACCACTACGGAAGACGCCGGGACATGCTATCACGGCGCCGCAGGATCCCATCGGTTGTCTGCTCGCGGCACGCGGGCCCGGCGCGCGTGCGGCGGGCGCTGGCCGCCGACGCGCGCGGCGGAAGGTCTGGGCGAATTTCGCTCACTGGATCGACGGCCATATTGCCATCGGAAACGGGTAGACTTTCCTGGAACGGAGGCCATCATGCGTCGGATCCTGCGCATCGCATTGATCGTGATCGGCGTCCTGGTCGTCCTGCTCGCCATCGCCCCGTTCCTGATTTCCGTCGACACCTTCAGGCCGACCATCGAGGAGAAGGCTTCGGCCGCCCTCGGGCGCAGCGTGCACCTGGGCCGCCTCAGTCTCTCACTCTTCAGCGGGTCGCTCTCGGCCGATGATCTCGCGATCGGCGACGACCCCGCGTTCAGCGAGTCGCCGTTCCTCACGGCCAGGTCGCTGAAGGTCGGCGTCGAAATCCTCCCGCTCATATTCTCGAGATCGCTGAAGGTGACCGGGGTGACGATTGACTCCCCGGAGGTCATGCTCATGCGCATGCCCTCCGGACAGTGGAATTTCGCCTCGTTGGCGATCCTCGGCGGGAAGCCGAACACCGCGCAGACCCAGGCGGCCCCGGACTTCTCGATCAAGAAGATCGAGCTCGTCAACGGGCGCATCATCGTCGCCGGGAAGGGGTCCGAGAGGCGCAGCACCTACGAACACGTCACGCTGACGGCGTCCGAGGTGTCGATGACCTCCGCGTTCCCGGTGACCCTCGGCGCGGACCTGCCGTCCGGCGGCAAGCTCACGCTCGATGGTCGCGCCGGCCCCCTGGACCGGACCGACACGTCGCTGACCCCCATGAGCGCGACGCTCGTCGTCAAGTCGTTGAACCTGGCGACCACGGGCTTCCTCGACGGGTCGGCCGGCCTCGGCGGCATTGTCGATCTCGACAGTGCGCGCGAGTCGCGGGGAGGCGAAGCCGCGGTCGAGGGCACGGCCACGCTGTCGAAGGCCCTGCTCGTGGCCGGCGGATCGCCCGCCCGTGTCCCGGTCACGGTGAACTTCGACACGACATACAACCTCAAGAGCAGCGTGGGCGTGCTCAACCCGTCGGTGCTCACGATCGGCAAGGCCGCGGCGCACCTGAGCGGCACCTTCAACACGGCCGCTGAACCCACGCTCGTCCAGGTCAGGATGCGCGCCAGCGACATGCCCGCAAGCGACCTGCAGGCCTTCCTCCCGGCGCTCAACCTCACGCTGCCCAAGGGGTCGTCGCTCCAGGCGGGCACGCTGAACGCCGATCTTCAGATCGCCGGCCCCGTCAACAAGCTGGTCACCACCGGAACCGTCGGCGTGGTCAACGCGAGGCTGGCAGGATTCGACCTGGGATCGAAGATGTCGGCCGTGGCGTCGCTGGCTGGCATCAAGACCGGCAAGGATCTCGACATCGAGAAGTTGACGACGGAGCTCCGCGTCGCGCCTAACGGCATCGAGGCCGCCAATTTCCTGGCCGTGGTGGCCGGGCTCGGCAGCCTGACCGGCGCGGGGACCATCGATGCGCGGAACGGCCTGAACTTCAAGATGGTGGCGCAGCTCATGAAGTCCACGTCGGCGCCCGCGACCCCCGCGGCTCCTGCCGGGACCAATGTCCAGCCGGCGACGTCGGGCGGCCTGGCCGGTCTGTTGTCAGGCGGGCTCTCGGGCCTCAAGTCCGGCGGCTTGAAGGGTGTGGTGCAGGCCGCTGGCGCCGGCTGCCAGGGAGGGATAACGGTGCCATTCCAGGTCAAGGGAACGACGGCCGATCCCAAGTTCGTCCCCGACGTCGGCGGCCTCGCGGCGGCGGCGCTCAAGTCGAAGCTGGGGTGCCTGTAGGCGGGCCTCAGCTCTTCAGAAACTGCTCGAGCGCCGGCCGCGGAATGCGCCAGGCCGCGCCGATCTTCTTGCCCTTGAGCGAGCCGTCGGCGAGCGCGCCCAGGACGTCGCTCTCGGTGACGCCCATCGCCCTGGCGGCATCGGCCGGCGTCAGAAGCTCCGGCAACCCGGCCGCGGGTGCCGGGCCTCCCGCGCCGAGGGCCTGCGCGATCTGCTGGCCCATCGCCAGCCCGGCGCCGAGCTGCGCGGCCGCCCCCGCCGCACTGCCGCCCCCGGCGCTGGTCATGCTCTCGGCCATCTGAAACTTCACGTAGTCGTTCAGGCTGCCGACGACCGACATGCTGGTGCGCCGATCCACCGCCTGTTCGACCTCCTGCGGGACCGAGACGTTCTCGACAATGAAGCTCGGGAACTCGATGCCGTACTTCGAACGCACCTGGGGATTGATGAGCGGCAGCAACGCCTCGCCCAGTTCCTGGTAGCGCGAAGACACGTCGAACACCGGCACGCCCGCCGAGGCCAGCGCGTCGCTGAAGACGCTGACGATCCGGGACCGCATGGCGTCGGAGAACTCATCCACACGGAAGTGATCGTCGGTCCCGGCAACTTCCTTGAGGAACAGCTTCGGATCCACCACGCGGAAATCGTACGTCCCGTAGGCGCGCACGCGGACGACGCCGAGATCCGGGTCGCGCATCATCACCGGGTTCGCCGTGCCCCACTTGTTGCCCGTGAACAGCCGCGTGCTGACGAAGTAGACGTCGGCTTTGAACGGGGACTCGAAGCCGTACTTCCAGCCCCGCAGCGTCGAGAGGACGGGGATGTTGTCGGTGGTGAGCGTCCACGTGCCGGGGCGGAAGGTGTCGCCGAACTGCCCGAGATAGACGAACTGGGCCACCTGCGACTCGCGCACGATGAGCTGCGCCCCGCGCTTGATCTCCTTGTTCAGGTCGGGGAAGCGGAAGGAGATGGTGTCGCGGGCGTCGTCCTCCCACTGGATGATCTCCAGGAACTGCGTCTTCAAATAGTCCACGAGCCCCATATCGATGCCCTCCCTTCGCACCGCTCATCCTGCCATGGAGCGATCGCGCGAAGTATAATCACAGCCCGCAGCCGCCGCCCGGAAGGCGGACGCCGCGACGGCAGACCCGAGATCCGAACCGGCGGTGACCATGCCGACCGACACACTCAAGTGCCCGATGTGCGGTGCGCCCGCCTCCACCGAGACGACCCGCTGCGACCACTGCGGGACGCCGCTGGCGACGGTGGCCTGCCCCTCCTGCTTCGGCACGATCTTTATCGGCGCGAAGTTCTGTTCGCATTGCGGCGCCAGGGCGGAACGGGCCGAAAGCACCGCTTCCTCTCGTTCCTGCCCCCGCTGTCGCGTGGAGATGAACGCCGTGATCATCGGGGGCGCGGGGCTCTCCGAGTGCCCGCGCTGCGGGGGGATCTGGGCGGACACGTCGGCCTTCGAACAGATCTGCGCCGACCGCGAACACCAGTCGGCCGTGCTCGGAATGGCCGTCGAACTTCCGAAAGCTGGCGCCGGAGGCACGGCCGAGCTCGTGCGCTACGTGCCCTGCCCGCACTGCCGCAAGCTGATGAACCGGATGAACTTCGCGCGCTGCTCGGGCGTGATTGTCGACGTGTGCAAGGCACACGGCACCTGGTTCGACCACGACGAACTCAGGCGCATTGTCGAGTTCATCGGCGGTGGGGGCCTCGACGTCGCGCGGGGCCGGGAGATCGCCGATCTCGAAGAACGGAAGCGGCAGCTCGAGGCCGCCGAGGCGGCCCGCGCTGCGAGCGGTCCTTCCGGCGAGTCCGCGCTCAGCTACCAAGACCGTCACCTGGGCATCACGTCGGCCCGCGGCCTGTTGGACTTGCTGCGGCGCTGAGGCTTCGGCCGCACCGAGCGCGCGAGCCTACAGGAACGCGCCGACGATGGTGGCGGCGGCCAGGAAGCTGTCGAACCGGTCGAGCACGCCGCCGTGGCCGGGCAGGATGTTCGAGTAGTCCTTGATCCCGCTCGCGCGCTTGACCCATGAGGCGGCGAGATCGCCGGTGAGGCAGGCGAGCGCCGTGCCAATACCCAGGGCGACGCGGCCGACGAAACCGGCATCCACGGCGCCGCTGAGGCACATGGCAGCCAGATAGGCCGCGGTCAGTCCGCCTGTCACGCCCTCCACCGTCTTGCCGGGGCTGATGCGGGGCGCGAGCGGCCAGCGTCCGAACCACTGGCCCGTCACCTGGCTGAAGCCGTCGTAGACCGCCACCACCACGTAGAGGTACGCCACGGCCACCGGCGTCATTCGCCAGAAGTTGACGAGCGCGAGCCCTCCAACCAACGCGTACACGGACCAGACGGCCGCCGGACTTCCCCGCTGCATGCGCCTCGTCGCGCCCCGCAGCTCGATCGCCCCGGCGATGACGACGATCGCCACGAGCCCCCGAATCCACGGGCGGCCTGCCGCCGTCACGGCGAGGACGGTGTGCACGATCACGAAGTAGACACCGAACTTGATCCAGCGCCCGCGCCGGACGTCGGGCGCGACCCGGCGGCCGCCGATCGCCATCATGACGGCGCCGATCGCGAAACCCGACAGCGTGAGGGCGAGAATATCGCGCATCACCGGACTTCCACGATGCACGCCACGGCGGAACGACGGCAGGTCGCCGTGAAGCGGGTGACACCCTCGAGGATCTCGCCGTCGACCATCAGCCTGCCCGGCGCGTCGAGGTCCACCTTCGCCCGAGGACTCTGGCGCACGCGTGCCGCGCCGAACGCGCGGCTTCGGGCCAGCACGGCGCCGTTGTGCAGCATCTGCCGCGGCCAGCGCGCCGCGTTCTCCATCACCTCGAGCCGCCCGTCGTCGAATCTCGCATCGGCGAAGGCGCGGAAGTTGGCCAGGTGCGCGGTGTTGTTGACCACGATGCCGGTCAGACCAGGCAACATCTCGGCGCCATCCAGCAGGGCGACACGCGCGCCGAGCGCCCGGGGGATCGTGATGGCGGCCGCCGCCGCGTAGGCGCGATGGCCGAGCCACGAGAGGCGGAATCCGTTTCTCACGACGTCGCAGACGTAGCCCACGGCCACCGTGCTCGCGGCCCAACGGCGTTCTGTCCGGGCGTCACCGAACCCGATGTCGACCTGCATCAGGTCGATGGGCCGCGCGTGACCGCGCTCGAGCGCGGCGACCGCGGCCTGGGGACGGGTAATGCCCAGATCGCGCGCGAGACAATTGCCGTGGCCGGCCGGGATCACCGCGAGGCGCTGGCGGGCGATGTCCATGCCGGCCAGCACCTCGGCGATCGTGCCATCGCCCCCGACCGCCACGATGCCGTGGAATTCGGAGGCGCCGCGCGCGAGTTCGGTGGCATGGCCCGGCGCCGTCGTCGTTTCAACCGCCGCCGCGAGTCGGGAGTGCCCGGTCAGCACGCGGACGGCGGCGCCTGATTCGCCGCGCCGCCCAGCCGCCGGATTGACGATCGCCAGCCAGCCGCTCATCGGGCGATCCCGCGGCGGCGCCGCAGCCACCAAGCGCCCCTCACGTCGGGTTCCCAGGCTGACAGCCGCCTGAGCAGCCAGAGCTCCTCGAGATTGCCGCAGACGCTCAGGCCGACGGCGAGGTACAGCAACCAGGGATGGAAGTCGAACAGGAACAGCACGCCGATGAAGATGCCCATCGCGTAGCCGGCCGCCTTGGACAGGTAGGTGTGGAAGCTCGACAGGCGGCCGTAGCGGACGAGTGCCGCCGCCGCCTCGAACAGCCAGAAACCGAGCAGCAGCGCCGCGGCCGGCCAATGCGTCCAGACGACGGCCGGGTAGAACACGAGCGCACCGTAGCCCGCGGTGATGAGGAGCAGCGCGTCGGCGGTGGAATCGAGTAGCGCGCCGAGCCTCGACGTGAACGCGAACACCCGCGCGATCAGGCCGTCGGCGATGTCCGACACGAGCGCGGCGATCAGGAGCCAGGCGAACGCCCCCTGCTCGTGCCGCCACGCGAGCCACACGAGCACCGGCACGGCGAGCAGCCGCAGGCTGCTGATGACGTTGGGGAGGTGTCTGAGTGGGCTCTGCGCCATCGTCGCTCCGCACGGACTGCCGTTCGCGATGGAAGAATACATCCGAGCCCTCAGAGGTCACGGGCTCATTCACGGTGTATCTGACGGATTGCGGCACCTCGGTTACGCCTGCGGAGCAGGGCCTTCAGGCCTGCCGCCAACCCTAAAGGGTCGGCCTACACACGGAAGCGTCGGTCAACACCCGGAAGGGACGCCGTGCACCACCGTGTGTAGGGCGGGCCTTCAGGCCTGCCGGCGCCAGCCCCGTGCGACAATGTCGGCTCGAGCACGGCGGCAGACCACGCGTGGAGAGTCCCGAGCAGGCCGGTTCCGCATCGGCGAATGACCCCAACGCCGGCTCTCGCGGCCTCAAAGGCGCGAGCCACCCCCTCGTCCGGCTGCTCGTCGGACTTGCCGGCATCGCCAACGCGCTGGCCGGCTCCGTGATCTCGGGGACGGTCGAGGAGATCGTGTTTCGCGGCGTCGTCTTTCGGAACCTGGAAGACCTGGTCGGCACGTGGGCGGCGATCGCGAGCTCGGCTGCGCTGTTCGGCCTGCTCCACCTCGCCAACCCGCACGCGTCGCTGTGGGCCGCCGCAGCAATCGCGATCGAGGCCGGCATCCTGCTCGGCGCGGGATTCGTCCTCACCCGGCGCCTGTGGCTCGTCATGGGAATTCACTTCGCGTGGAACTTCACCCAGGGCGGCATCTTCGGCGTCGCCGTCTCCGGCGGCCGCGCGGCGGGGCTCATGACCTCGACCCTGACGGGTCCGCCGCTCATCTCGGGCGGCGAGTTCGGGACCGAGGCATCGCCGTTCGCCGTCGCGATCTGCCTGGTCGCGGGGATCGTCATGGCCTGGCGGGCTCACCGGATGGGCCACTTCGTCCGTGCCCGCTGGCGCCGGGGATAATCGCCGCTTCCCGTGGAGCCGGCCGACTCAGCGTGTCGTCGCGCTGCCGCCGGTTTCGGCCATTCCCTTGATCGCCGCCAGTGCCTTCTCGAGCCCCCGTTGCGACCCCGACCGGGCCTTCGACTTGACGAGGCCGCCGAAGAGCCCGGTCAACCCGTCGGACCTTGCCATGTTTAGGATCACGATCGTCGAGCCGGTCGGCTCGGGCCCGTCGTCGGCCACGACGGCGCGGATCTCGAGCGCGGTGTGGAAGTAGTGGCTGGCGTACAGCTGCTTGACCGCGACGACGTACTGGAGACCGGCCGCGAGGCCGGTCGGGAAGACGACGACGTGATTGAGGCGGATGACCGGCTTGAGGCCGAACTCGGCGAGCGACCAGTAGAAGAAGTCGTGAGCGCCCGGTGGCAATGAGACCGCCGGATAGCCGAGCAGGTACTGGTTCAGCGGGCCGAGCACGTCCGGCCACACGCCGGCGCGGGAGATCATGTCGGCGAATTCGGCGGCGATGAACTGCGGTCGGTCGGAATCGCGGTAGACGGCGAGCTCCGCGTTGCCGCCGCGGCGGTACGCGTCGATGTAGTCGAGCGAGAGCTGCCGCGCCAGGTCGTCGATCCGGGCTATCGCGTCCGGAGCCTTCCAGTCGAACCGCGCCAGCCGGTCGAACGCCCCCGTGCCCAGCTTGACGTCGCAGTCACCGGGGCGGCACTGGCGGAGCGCGGCGACGTCCTGCGCAGGCAGATCGAGATCCTTGAAATCGTCGAGGCGCGGCGGGTCGCTGAGGCGCCGCGTCCGGATGAAGCCTTCCCCCGATTCCAGCCGCTCGACGTCCTGCAGTGCGTCCGCCACACGCCTTGCCGCTGCGCGCACGTGCACGGCGCCGCCGACCTGGATCTCGCGGTCGACGGGCGTGGCCAGCGCCACGGCGACGGGGCGTCCCAGCCGCACGGCGGCGACCTGTTCCACGGTCATCCCCAGGCGGCTCCGAAGCCACGGCCCGAGGGGCGCGCGAGGCTGTTCCTGCTGCGCGACCGTCAGAGCGGTCGCGACCGCGCACAGGGCCAGGATCGGGGCGGCACGGCGCAGGATCATCGGGAATTCGATTCTACGCCTTCTGCAACGTGGCCCGGACCTTGTTCGCCAGACCCTCCATCGAGAACGGCTTCTGGATGAAGTCGACACCGGGATCGAGCACGCCGCGGTGGGCGATGACCGCCGCCGTGTAGCCGGACATGAACAGGCACTTCAGATTCGGGGCGATCACCGCGAGATGGTCCGCCAGCTCGCGGCCGTTCATGTCGGCCATCACCACGTCGGTGATGAGCAGCTGAATCTCGTCGCGGTGCGCCTCGCACAACTCGATGGCGTCCCTCACCGCGCCGGCCGCCAGCACGGTGTAGCCGAGGTCTCGCAGCATCGTCGTCACCAGCCGCAGGATCGACGCCTCGTCCTCGACGAGCAGGATCGTCTCGCCCTGGCCCCGCGGCGTTTCCGTCACCGGCGCCGCGCCACGGTCGGTCATCTCGTCACGGCAGCGGGGCAGGTAGATCTTGAACGTCGTCCCGGCGCCGGGCTCGCTGTAGACGTTGATGAACCCGTCGCTCTGCTTGACGATGCCGTAGACGGTCGAGAGACCCAGTCCGGTGCCGTGCCCGGTCGACTTGGTCGTGAAGAACGGTTCGAACACCCGCAACTGCGTCTCCTTGTCCATCCCGCACCCGTCGTCGCTGACGGCCAGCATGACGAACTCACCCGGCACCGACCCGGGGTGACCGTCGCAGTACGCCATGTCGAGTGTCGCCCGGTCGGTCTCGATGACGATCTTGCCGACGCCGTCGATCGCATCGCGGGCGTTGACGCACAGGTTGGTCAGGATCTGGTCGATCTGCGTCGGATCGACCTTGACGCGCCAGTCCCCGCTCCGCGGCCGCCAGACGAGGTCGATGTCCTCCCCGATGAGCCGCCGGATCATCTTGAGCGTGCCTTCGACCGTCTGGTCCAGGTCGAGCACCTTCGGGGCGATGATCTGCGACCGCGCGAACGCCACCAGCTGGCGGGTCAGGTCGGAGGACCGCAGAGCGGCCTTCTGAATCTCGGACAGCGCCTCGCGCTGCGGCGCGTCGAGGTCGGTCCTGGCCAGCTCTCGTTCGGCGCTGCCCAGGATGACGAGCAGCATGTTGTTGAAGTCGTGGGCGATCCCGCCGGCCAGCCGGCCGATCGACTCCATCTTCGACGCCATCACGAGCTGCGCCTGCAGCTTGTCCCGTTCTTCGCCGGCGCGCTTGCGCTCGGTGACGTCCACCACCGCGCCGAGCGTGTAAGCGGGCCTGCCAGTCGCGTCGCGAATCAGCGTCGCCTGGAGCCATCCGCAGAAGGTGCTCCCGTCCTTACAGACGAAGCGCTTCTCCATCACGTACCCGTCGATGTCCCCGCTGATCAGTCTCTCCTGCTGCCGGAGATTGGCCACCACCGACTCCGGGTGCGTGATCTCACGCAGGTGCATCCCGACGAGTTCGTCCTCGGTGTACCCCAGCCGCCGGCAATAGGCCGGGTTGGCGTGGCGGATGCGGCGATCGAAAGAGAGTTCGGCGATGCCCACGTCGACACAATCGTAGATGGCCCGGAAGCGCAGGTCGGATTCCCGCCGCCTTTCCGCGGCCCGCTTCGCTTCGACGACGTGCCAGGTCACGTCGGCCAGGTAGGCCGCGGCTTCGACGTCCTGTCCGGTATAGGGCCCCGGCTTGTCGCCCAGGGCCAGCAACGCCACGACTCGGCCCTCCCTGACGACGGGCACCATCAGCCTGCGCGCAATCGACGACAGAGCGGACGGAGCGGACCCGACCTCGGGCGGAAGCGCCGACCCGTTGTCGATGACGGGCTCCGTCGCCCGCACGCTTCGCGCCCATGCCTGGAGGTCGCCGATGCGGACCAGCGAGCGCTGATCGTCGGCCGTGCCGCTCGCCGATGGCGTTTGCGGATGGCACTGCGACAGCACCGGCGTATCGAAATCGGGCTCGATCACGTCGTAGAACCCGACGGGACTGTCCAGCAGGCGCACCATCTCATCGAGGGCTCGGGTCAGGACCTCCGTCACGTCGTGCGTCGAGGCGTAGTTGAGCAGGTCCAGCCGGGTCTGGATCAGCGTGTGCATCCGGCGCTCGTCGGTCTGATCGCGAAACACCATCACCGCGCCGGTCGTCCGGCCATGGTCGTCGCGGATCGGCGCGGCCGAATCGGCGATCGGCCGTTCTGTGCCGCCCCTGTCGACGAGAACCGTGTGATTGGCGAGACCGACGATCAGCCCTTCGCGAAGCACCCGCGCCACCGGGTTCTCGACCGGCTTCCTGGTTTCCTCATTGATGATCTTGAAGATCTCGGCCAGCGGCCTGCCGAGCGCCTCGTCCGGCCGCCAGCCGGTGAGCGCTTCGGCGACCGGGTTGAGCAGCTCCACGCACCCGTTGACATCGGTGGCGACGATGGCGTCGCCAACCGACTTCAGCATGACGCTGTGGCGCTCGACGCTCGCGCGCAGCGTGGCCTCGGCGTGGTAGAGCGCCCGGTAATGTGCCTTCCGGTCGCGCTGCCAGGCGACGAGGCCGACGGCCACGGCTCCGCCCATCAGCGCCAGCAGCATCGCGTAGAACGCGGTGGCGTGCACCTGCAGGGCCGCCGGGGCCCGATGGCGCAGGGCGTTGAGGAAGAGGGCGCTGTCCTTGTGGCGCCGCACCAGCAGCGTTTCGGCGGTGCTGCTCGGCGTCGGCCACGTCTGGACGAGGGGATACAGGTAGCGGGCGGCGATCTGGGCGACCTTGATGGTCGCGACCGCCTGGAATGCCTGCTGGGCCTGCCGGCGGACTGCTGCTCCTTCGACCCGGGAGAACCAGATGCCCGCGGCCAGCATGCACAGGGCCGCCGCGGAGAGCGCGAGCTTCATCCACGGCGTCAACACGCGCGAAGGGGAATCTCCCATGGGGCCTTCCTGCCGGACCCAAACGCCGGACGATGCAGGGACTGTGTCCAGGGCCGGAGGAACGCACCGGAACTTGAGGGCCGGCTGCGGTCAGGTCCTCGCCGACGCCGTTTTCAGCGTCCGGCTGTCGCACGTCACTCCCCAGACAATCCGATGAGAACACCGAGGCTGCGCCCACCCCTGACGGCCGGGGCGGCCGTCGTGACGTTCGCTTCGGGCGCCCGCGACGACTGGAGGCCGGCCGTCACTCATAACGGAGTCCTAGTCGGCGCAGGCCTGAGTGATCGTCTCGCGGCGAAGGACGTCGCTCGCCCTTCGCAGTTCGTCCGTCTTGGCCTCGAGTGCGACCTGCAGACGACGCAATTCCAGATGGAGACGGACGCAGGCCAGGAGTTCCTCCAGGCCGAATGGCCTCTCGATGATGCCGGCGGCGCAGGCGAGCAAACCCGCCAGACGCCAATCGTCGTTCGAGCGCGTCCCGATCAGGATGACCGGGATGCGACGCCCCTCCTCCTGCGCCTTCATCCGCCGGCAGATGTCCACGCCGTCCATGCCCAACCCGCTCAAATCCAGCAGGACCAGATCGGGTTGGTCGACGGTCAGCGCGGACAGCGCCCGTGCGCTGTCGCTGACCGCGCGCACCTGGTATCCCGCCGCCGCGAGCATCAACGTCAACGGTCCGAGTCCGGAAGGCGTATCGCCCACGACCAGCAGCGTGCCGCTTGTGATCATAGTTTCTCCTCGCGCGCGATGGGGGGCACCAGCGGGAGGTAGTCCTCACCTCCGGCGTCACAGAGAGCAAGGACCGTTCCAGTCGGCAGCCGGCGATAGGACGGAGGGCCGATCGGCTCGAGAACGCCTGGAAACCACTCAACGAAAAGCGTTTCGTCCGATGGCTGACCGCCGCCGGTCCCGAAACGGCGCAACGAGCCCGGCGGTTGGATCTGACGGCAGCGCACACGCCCGTGTGCGCTGGCGCCCACGCCGCACACTGCGGCCGGCTGCTCGCAGGCTCACTACTGGTTGCCGCGGTGTTCGAGGCGGCGGTAGAGGGACCGGCGGCTGATCCCGAGGATTTCGGCGGCGGCCTTCTTGTTGCCGCCGGTCTCGCGGAGCACGGCCTCGATGTGGTCCATCTGGACGTCGGCCAGCGGCCGCGACCTCCGAGACGCCGCGGGAGACGCGCCTGCCGGAGGAATCGGCCAACCGGCCGGTGGCGAGGCCACGCCGCCCAGATCGCGCTCGGTGATGAGATCCCCCTGCGCGAGCATGCAGGCCCGCTCGATCAGGTTGCGCAGTTGGCGGACGTTTCCCTCCCATGCGGCCGAGACCAGCAGGCGTTCGGCCTCCGGCGCGACGCCGGACAGGTGCTTGCCGAGACGCGCGGAGCAGTTGGCGATGAAGTAGGAGGTCAGCAACGGGATGTCCTCGCGGCGTTCGCG